>NZ_JBHUAF010000395.1:0-7953 GCF_042789895.1 Kitasatospora sp. NPDC056783 | reverse complement strand
CGCTGGCCGCCGGAGAACTGGTGCGGGTACCGGTTGATGTACTCCGGGTTCAGACCCACGACGTCCAGCAGGTCCTGGACGGCCTTGCGGCGGTCACCCTTGGGCGCCACCTCGGGGTGGATCTCGAACGGCTCGCCGATGATGTCGCCGACCGTCATGCGCGGGTTGAGCGAGGTGTAGGGGTCCTGGAACACCATCTGGATGTTGCGGCGGACGGCCTTGAGGGCCGACCCCTGCAGCGTGGAGATGTCCTCGCCCTTGAACAGCACCTGGCCGGAGGTGGCGCGCTCCAGGTTCATCAGCACCTTGGCCAGCGTGGACTTGCCACAGCCGGACTCGCCGACGATGCCGAGCGTCTCACCCTTCTCCAGCTCGAAGGAGATGCCGTCGACGGCCTTGACCGCGCCGACCTGCTTCTTGAAGAGGATGCCCTGGGTCAGCGGGTAGTGCTTGACCAGGTCCTTGACCTCCAGGATGTTCTCAGCCATGGAGGGTCTCCTTCCAGAGGTGGCACGCGCTGCGGCGGCCGGTGAGCTCCTTGCCGGCCTTGTCCGTCACGTGGTGCAGCGCCGGGATCTCCGTGCGGCACAGGTCGGTGGCGACATCGCAGCGGGGGTTGAACGCGCAGCCGGCCGGAACCTTCAGCAGGTTCGGGGGCAGGCCCTTGATCGCGTACAGCTCCTGGCCCTTCTGGTCCAGGCGCGGGATGGAGCGGAGCAGGCCCTTGGTGTACGGGTGCGCGGGGTTCGCGTACAGGTCGTGCACCGGGGCGGTCTCCACGATCCGGCCCGCGTACATCACGGCGATCTTGTCCGCGACGTCGGCGACCACGCCGAGGTCGTGGGTGATCAGGATCAGACCCATGTTGTACTCGGCCTGGAGCTCGGCGAGCAGGTCCATCACCTGGGCCTGGACGGTCACGTCCAGGGCGGTGGTGGGCTCGTCGGCGATGATCAGGTCGGGCTGGAGCGACAGCGCCATGGCGATCATGATGCGCTGGCGCATGCCGCCGGAGAACTGGTGCGGGTAGTCGTTCACCCGCTGCTTGGCGGCGGGGATGCGGACCCGGTCCATCAGCTCGATGGCCTTGTCCTTCGCCTCCTTCTTGGAGGCGCCCTGGTGCACCCGGAACATCTCGCCGAGCTGGTAGCCGACGCTGAGCACCGGGTTCAGCGCGGACAGCGCGTCCTGGAAGATCATCGCGATCTTCCGGCCGCGGATCTGCCGGCGCTGCTCGTTGGTCATCGTGAGCATGTCCTGGCCGCGGTACAGGATCTCGCCCTGCGTCACCTTGCCCGGGGGCATGTCCAGGATGCCCATGATGGTCTGCGCCGTCACGGACTTGCCGGAGCCGGACTCGCCGAGCACGGCGAGCGTCTCGCCGGCCGCGACGGAGTAGTTGACTCCGTTCACCGCCTTGGCGATGCCGTCCCGGGTGTGGAACTCCACGTGGAGGTCCTTGACCTCCAGGAGCGGGGTTCCGACTTCGAGACGATCGGGCTGCTGGTTGTTCTCGATCACGGTGGTCATCGGGTCGTCACCTCTTCTCTCAGCGGAGCTTCGGGTCGAGGGCGTCGCGCACCGCGTCGCCGAGCATGATGAAGGCCAGCACGGTGAGGCTCAGCATGCCGGCGGGGAAGAACAGGGCGAACGGCGCCGTACGGATCACCTTCTGGGCCGAGTTGATGTCGATGCCCCAGGAGATGGTCGGGTCCTGCAGACCGATGCCGAGGAAGCTCAGCGTCGCCTCGGTGGCGATGTAACCGCCGAGCGCGATGGTGGCGACGACGATCACCGGGGCGATCGCGTTCGGCAGGATGTGCTTGAACATGATCCGGCCGGTACCGGCGCCGAGCGCCTTGGCCGCCGTCACGAAGTCGGCCTGCTTGACCGTGATGACGGAGCCGCGCATGACACGGGTCATCTGGGTCCAGCCCAGGGCGACCAGCGCGAAGACCACGCTCCAGATCGTGCGCGAGGTGAAGGCGTTCAGGATCACCAGCGCGCCGAGCAGCAGCGGGATGCCGAAGAAGATGTCGGTGACGCGGGAGATGATCGTGTCGACCCAGCCGCCGAAGTAACCGGCGACCATGCCGGCGATGCCGCCGAGGATGGTCACGCCGAGGGTCACGCAGATGCCGACCACCACCGACGCGCGGGCGCCGTAGACGACGCGGGCGTAGATGCTGCGGCCCTGGAGGTCGTAGCCGAACCAGTCCGCCTGGAAGAGGTGGCTGTAGTTCGGCTTCGTCAGGTAGTGCTGGCGCAGGTCGCCGGCCCGGGGGTCCACCGAGGTGAACAGGCCCGGGGCGATGGCGATGACGACCAGCAGCACGATCAGCAGCGCGGAGATCACGAAGATCGGCTTGCGCCGCAGGTCGTTCCAGGCGTCGGAGCCGAGGCTGCGGGCCTTCTCGGACTTGGCGGCCGCCGCGACGGCGGCCTGGGCCGGGATCTCCTCGGCCGTCTTCTTCTCGGTCAGGTCAGGCATAACGGATCCTCGGGTCCAGGACCGCGTAAAGCAGGTCGACGATCAGGCCGGCGGCCAGGTACACGATCACCAGGAAGGCCACGAAGCCGGAGACCGTCGAGCCCTCCTTCAGGTTGATCGCGTGGTAGAGCGCGTTACCGACGCCCTTGACGTTGAAGATGCCCTCGGTGACGATCGCGCCGCCCATCAGGGCGCCGAGGTCGGTGCCGAGGAAGGTGATCACCGGGATCAGCGAGTTGCGCAGCAGGTGGGTGCCGATCACCTTGCGCCGCGGCAGGCCCTTGGCCACCGCGGTGCGGACGTAGTCGGCCTTGATGTTCTCGACTATGGAGGTACGGGTGAGGCGTGCCACGTACGCCAGCGACAGCGAGCCGAGCACGAAGGCCGGCAGCACCAGCTGGGTGATGTCGTTGGAGTCCTGGACGGTCGGCGTGACCCAGTGCAGGTCGTCCGCGAAGACCGTCTGGAAGATGAAGCCGAGCACCGGCACCGGGATCGAGATCAGCAGCAGGGTGATGATCAGGGCGCCCTTGTCGAACGCCTTGCCCCGGCGCAGACCGGCGAACAGGCCGATGCCGAGGCCGAGCACGATCTCGATGGCGAACGCGAACAGCGCCAGCCGGACAGTGACCGGCAGTGCCTCGGTGATCACGTCGAGCACCGGCCGCTTGGCCATGGTCTGTCCGAAGTCCCCGGTGAGCAGGCCCCCCATGTAGTCGAGGTACTGCTGGAACATCGGCTTGTCGAGACCGAACTGGTGCCTCAGGGCTGCGACCTGCGCCGGGTCCGGCGCCTTGTCGCCCCACATCGCTGCCACCGGGTCACCCGGCAGCGCGTGCACCATCACAAAGATGAGCAAGGTCGTTCCGAAGAAGACCGGGATCATCTGGAGCAGTCGCCTCGCGACAAAGCGCCCCATCGTGCCTCCATGTATGGCTCTGCCGGGCCCGTCAACCCGGCAAGAGATAAGTCGGCGTGCCAACGGCCGGTACCAGTCCTCGCCCTTGTGGGGATGGACGGGCACCGGCCGTTGTCACCGGGTCAGGCGGTGCCGACCGATTACTTCTTGACCTCGACGTCGGTGAAGACCGGGTCGCCGAAGGAGTCGAACTTCACGTTCTGGACCTTGTTGGAGTAGCCGGAGGTGGTCTTGTAGTACCAGAGCGGGATGGCCGGCATGTCCTTGGCCAGCTGGGCCTCGGCCTGCTGGTACAGGTCGGCGGTCTTCTCCACCGAGGTGGCGGCGTCCGCCTCCTTCGACAGCTTGTCGAACTCCGGGCTGGAGTAGTGGGCGTCGTTGGAGGACGCACCCGTGGCGTAGATGTCACGCAGGAAGTTGGCGTTCAGCGGGTAGTCCTGCTGCCAGCCGGTACGCATCATGCTCGGGACCTGCTGCTTGGTGACGAGGTCACGGACGGTCTTGAAGTCCGGCTTCGGGTCACCGAGGCACTCGACGTTGGTCGCCTGCTTGATCGAGTTGCAGACCGCGTCCACCCACTCCTTGTGGCTGCCGTCGGAGTTGTACAGGATGGTGATCTTGCCGCCCGGGACGCCGCCGCCCTCGGCGATCAGCTGCTTGGCCTTCTCCGGGTTGTACTTGCAGGCGTCGCCGCAGGTGCCGGCCTTGTAGCCCATGACACCGGGCGCGACCCACGAGTCGGCGGGGATGCGGTTGCCGTTGAGCACGGTCTTGGTGATGGTGTCACGGTCGATCGCCATCGAGAGGCCCTGGCGGACCTTCTCCTTGCCCGGGGCGTTCCAGTCGCCCTGGTACAGCGCGAAGCTGATGTTCTGGATGCCACCCAGCGGCTGGTCGACCGCGCGCTTGCCCAGGTCGTCCTTGTACTTCGGCAGGTCGGTCGAGTCGACCTGGTCCAGGACGTCCACGGTGTCGGACATCAGGTCCTTGTACGCGGCCTCACCGGTCGCGTAGTTGCGGAAGACGATGCCGCCGTTCTTCGGCTTGTCGATGCCCGTGTACTTGTCGTAGGCCTTCACGGTGATGGCCTTGTTGTGCTCCCACGACACGAACTGGTACGGGCCGTTGCCGACCGGCTTCTGGCCGTAGCCGGCCGGGTCGGAGAAGAAGCCGTCGGGCAGCGGCGAGAAGGCCGCGTAGCCGAGCTTGTACTGGAAGTACGAGACGGGGCTGGTCAGTTCGATGGTGAAGTGGGTGTCGTCGACGACCTTCAGACCGGACATCTCGGTGGCGGTCGGGTCGCCCTTCTCCGGGTGGACGGCGTCGTAGCCGACGATGTCGGAGAACCAGGACGAGTTGATCTGGTTGTTCTTGACGTTGGCCGACCAGTTCCAGGCCTTCACGAAGGACGCGGCGGTGACCGGGGTGCCGTCGTGGAAGGTCCAGCCGGACTTCAGCGTGACGGTGTAGTTCTTGGCGTCGGTGGTCTCGATCTTGTCGGCCACCTGGTTGCGCAGCGCACCGGTCGCGGGGTCGTAGTCGACGAGCCCCTTGAACAGGTTCTTGATGACACGGCCGCCGATGGTCTCGTTGGCGTTGGCCGGCTGGAGCGGGTTCTGCGGCTCACCGCTCTGGTAGCTGAAGGTGCCCGTGGCGTTCACTTCACCGTTGCCGGAGCTACCCCCGGAGGAGTTGCCACTGCTGCACGCAGTCGCGGCGAGGGCGACAGCAACAGCTGCGACAACCCACTTGGCCTGGCTCGCACCGCGCATCGGTGTGCCTCCTGAATTCGACGTTGCAACGAGGAGGGCACTGCGGATCGGTTTGTCACCGGGGCCGCCGTGCCGTCCGCGCTCGTGGTTTCGGCGCGCACCCCTGCGCGTTCACCCTTGACCCGAGCCTGACTGCACCCACTATCCGTCACGCACGGACACGAAAGTGACCAGCGACGATCTCAATTAGGTCACATGAACAGTCGGTAAGTTTCGAAAACCGGACATTTGAGACATAGCCAGACAGGCACCAAACGGACAGTCGTCACGGATGACGAACTGTCGCGTCCGCTCAGCGGACACCCGGGTGTGATGAGCGCTATTCCGTTAATAGCGGCCCCGACAACTTGGAGTAGTTGAAAAAGTTCGCCCCCCTCTCCATGGGAAAGGGGGGCGAACCATTCCGGCCGATGGCCGTTCAGCGCGTCCGGATCACGCCTTCTTGGCGCGCGAAGCGGTGCGGCCGCGGTCCTTCTGGTCAAGGACGACCTTACGGATGCGAACCGTCTCCGGGGTCACCTCGATGCACTCGTCCTCGCGGCAGAACTCCAGCGACTGCTCCAGCGAGAGCTTGCGCGGCGGGACGATCGACTCGGCCACGTCAGCGTTCGAGGAACGCATGTTCGTGAGCTTCTTCTCCTTGGTGATGTTCACGTCCATGTCGTCGGAGCGCGAGTTCTCACCGACGATCATGCCCTCGTACACCTCGGTGCCCGGGTCGCAGAAGAGCACGCCGCGCTCCTGCAGGTTGGTCATCGCGAAGGCGGTGACCACGCCGGCCCGGTCCGCGACCAGCGAGCCGTTGTTGCGGGTGGTCAGGTTGCCGAACCACGGCTCGTGGCCCTCGTGGATCGAGTGCGCGATGCCGGTGCCGCGGGTGTTGGTGAGGAACTCGGTGCGGAAGCCGATCAGGCCGCGGGACGGAACGACGAACTCCATCCGGACCCAGCCCGAACCGTGGTTGGACATGTTGTCCATCCGGCCCTTGCGGATGCCCATGAGCTGGGTGACGGCACCCATGTGCTCCTCCGGCACGTCCACCGTGAGGCGCTCGACCGGCTCGTGGGTCTTGCCGTTGACCTCCTTGGTGACCACCTGCGGCTTGCCGACGGTCAGCTCGAAGCCCTCGCGGCGCATGGTCTCGATCAGGATGGCCAGCGCCAGCTCACCACGGCCCTGCACCTCCCAGGCGTCCGGGCGCTCGGTGTCCAGGACGCGCAGCGAGACGTTACCGATCAGCTCGCGGTCCAGGCGGTCCTTCACCTGGCGGGCGGTGACCTTGCGGTCCACCTTGGCGCCGGACTTGGCGTCCGCGCCCTTGCCGCTGCCGCCACGGCCGACCAGCGGCGAGGTGTTGGTGCCGATGGTCATCGAGATGGCCGGCTCGTCCACCGTGATCAGCGGCAGCGCGATCGGGTTCTCCGGGTCGGCCAGGGTCTCGCCGATCATGATGTCGGAGATGCCGGCGACGGCGCAGATGTCACCGGGGCCCGCCACCTCGGCCGGCTTGCGGGTGAGCGCCTCGGTCATCAGCAGCTCGGCGATGCGGACGTTCGAGATGCTGCCGTCGCGCTTGATCCAGGCCACGGTCTGGCCCTTGCGCAGCTCGCCCTGCTCGACGCGGAGCAGCGCGATGCGGCCGAGGAAGTTGTCGGCGTCCAGGTTGGTGACGTGGGCCTGGAGCGGGGCGTCCTCGTCGTAGCTCGGGGCCGGGACGTGCTCCAGCAGGGTGGAGAAGAACGGCTCCAGGTTGGTGCTGTCGGCCGGGACGGTGCCGTTCTCCGGCTTGGTCAGCGAGGCGACGCCGTCACGGGCGCAGGCGTAGACGATCGGGAACTCGATCTGGTCCTCGTCCGCGTCCAGGTCCAGGAACAGGTCGTAGGTCTCGTTGATGACCTCGTCGATCCGGGAGTCCGGACGGTCGGTCTTGTTGATGCAGAGGATGACGGGCAGGCGGGCCGACAGCGCCTTGCGGAGCACGAAGCGGGTCTGCGGCAGCGGGCCTTCGGAGGCGTCGACCAGCAGGACGACCGCGTCCACCATCGACAGACCGCGCTCGACCTCGCCACCGAAGTCGGCGTGGCCCGGGGTGTCGATGATGTTGATGGTGATCGGCGCGCCACCGTCCTTGGGGTGGTACTTGACCGCGGTGTTCTTCGCGAGAATGGTGATGCCCTTCTCGCGCTCCAGGTCGTTGGAGTCCATCATCCGGTCGTCGAGCTGCTGGTGGGCGGCGAAGGCGCCGGCCTGCTTCAGCATGGCGTCGACCAGCGTGGTCTTGCCGTGGTCGACGTGGGCGACGATGGCGACGTTACGGATGTCGTTGCGCGTGGGCATGCCTAGCGGATTCTCCCGGAATCGTGGGTTACGGCGCCCGGCTGCGTGACGCGCACTTGCGATCCGTTTCGATCGCCGCCGCCCGTTCCGCCTGCTACTACCGGTCCACCCGCCGGGCACATGGCCATGCCTCGGCTTCCTCCTATCGTACGGGGAAGCGCCGAGGTCGGCGGAAACGAGCAGGTCGGGCGGGATCAAGATCACAGGTGGGTCACACGCCCTTCACCCGGTGTCCGCCTCCCCGGCCCCGTCCGTTCGTGATCCGACGACGCCGCGTCCGACCGCCCCCGCCCGGTCCCCCGGACCCCGCCCGGCCGGTCCTGCCGGGCACGGTCTAGCTGTACTGACCCGTGAGGTTGGGGACGCGGCTGGCGGGTGGCTTGCCTGCGAGTGCGGTGTGTCCGCGGTGGTGATTGTAGGTGTGGAGCCACTCG
>NZ_JBHUAF010000394.1:0-8004 GCF_042789895.1 Kitasatospora sp. NPDC056783 | reverse complement strand
GCCCCCGGATCACCGCTCAGCGGATCACTTGGCCTTCTTCGAGAAGTAGTCGAACATGTGCTGGGCCACGTCCTCCAGGTACGGACCGGCCTCGTAGGTGTTCCCGGCGTTGCCGATGGAGGTGTCGCTGACCAGGGCCGGCTTGCCGTCCTTGGTGGCGTACCAGCCGCCGCCGCTGCTGCCGCCCGTCATGTTGCAGCCGATCAGCAGCATCGCCGGGCGGTTCGGGTCGCCGGTCTTCCTGGACGGCTTGCCGCCGTCGCAGTGCTCCAGCTCGACGCCGTCGAAGGGCTTGCCCTCCGGGAAGCCGTAGTTGCTGACGGTGCCGACCTGGTCGCGCGGGGCGTTGAACCAGAGCGGGACGGAGCCGCCGACGGTCTCCTCCAGCGACTTGCCGCCCGGGTTGGGGTTGGCGACCTTGATGACGCCGAAGTCGTACTGGCTCCACGGGCCGCCCTTCTCGGGGTCGGCCTCGGCGGTCCACTGCGGTGAGACCATGCCCGAGGTGGCGGTCCACTCGCCGTACGGCTCGGCGTCCTCCAGCTTGGCCTGCCGGTTGCCGTTGCTCAGCACGCCGTTGCTGTTGAAGGCCGGGGCGAAGGTGATGTCGGTGTAGTACTTGTTGCCCTTGCCGCCGTGCAGGCAGTGGCTGGCGGTCCACACCAGGTTGCTCTTGCCCGGGTTGGCCGGGTCGGAGACGACGGTGCCGGAGCAGACGTAGTCCTCGCCGCCGTCCTTGAAGAAGATCTTGCCGTTGACGTGCGTGTTCTTCGGGAACGGGTGCGCCACGGGCTTGGCCGGGACCACGGCGGGCAACTGGTCCGGACCGCCCGGCTGGGCCGGGGTGGGCTGTGTGGTCGCGGGCGCACCGGTGGCCGGCGCGGCGCCGGTGGGCTGCGCGGGCGGCTGGGACGCGTCCGGCGAGGGCTGCGGCAGCGGCTTCGGCTTGGCCTCCAGCAGCTTCTGGAGCGTCCAGTAGCCCTTGACCGCCGGGGTGATCACGTTGGCCTGGGCCCACTTGTCCCAGTCGTCGAGCTTCCAGGTCTTCAGCTCTTCGAGCGTCGGAAGCTTGATCGGCGCCGCGCCCGGCTTGCCGGTGGCACCGGCGGTGGCGCCGACGGTGGGAGCCGCGGTCGCGGGCGGGTCGACGTTGTCCGGGCCGCAGCCGGTGGCGACCACCATGGTCAGCGCGGCGACGGAAGCGCCCAGGACGGCACGGCTCGGCCGGGATATCGGTGACATGCGTTCAAATCCCCCTGTTGACTACCGCCATGCGGCCCGGTCCCCGGGTGCGGCCCCACTCGGCCGCCGGCATGGCAGGTGAGGAGTCTGCCATGGGGCGGGGACACTCCCGCCATCCGGATCCGACCGGGACGGGGCCGTCACCGGATCGGTACCGGATCGGCACGGGGCCCGCCCGGTGCCACCGGATCGGCACCGGCACCGGCACCGGCACTGGGTCGGCGCCGACGCCGGGCCCCGCGCCACGGCCGCGGGCGGGATGCCGGCCGCCCGGTAATTCGGTTGCGGGTGTCGCGCCGGGTGCCTAGCGTGGTCCGGGTCATCAGCCAGACAAGGAGAAGGCCGTTGCTCTACTGAGGTCCCGGGACACCGCCCCCGCCGCGCAGGCACTGCTGCCGTCGCGCGGTGCGCGAGTGTGCGACCTCAGTCACGGCCCGTGGCGCTCCTCCGCGTGACGCCACCTCTTCGTCTCCTCCGGCCGTCCCCGGTTCCGCACCCGCGGTGTCTCCCCGTGTTGCTCACCACCCCTTCGGCAACCACCCCGGGAGGCCTGTATGGCACACCACCCCACCACCACCGCCGTCCTCTGCTCCGAGCTCTCGTTCGAGTGGCCCGACGGCAAGCCCGTCCTGGACGGCTTCCACCTCGCAGTCGGCCCCGGCCGCACCGGCCTGATCGGGCTCAACGGCGCGGGCAAGTCCACCCTGATGCGGCTGATCGCCGGGGACCTCACCCCCACCGGCGGCACCGTCAAGGTCGCGGGCGAACTCGGCTACCTGCCACAGGGCCTGACCCTCGACACCACCCTCAGGGTGGACGAGGCGCTCGGCATCCGCGCCGCCCGCGAGGCCCTGCACGCCATCGAGTCCGGCGACACCCGCCGGCACCACTTCGACGCGGTCGGCGACGACTGGGACGTCGAGGAGCGCGCCCGCGCCACCCTCGACCGGCTCGGCCTGCACCGCCTCGGCCTGGACCGCACCACCGGCGAACTCTCCGGCGGCGAGGCGGTGTTGCTCCGGCTGGCCGCGCTGCTGATGGCCCGCCCGGACGTCCTGCTGCTCGACGAGCCCACCAACAACCTCGACCGGGCCGCCCGCGAGCGGCTCTACGAGACGGTGGCCGGCTGGAACGGCGTGCTGGTGATCGTCAGCCACGACCGCGAGCTGCTCCGGCACGTCGACCAGATCGCCGACCTGCGGGACGGCGAAGTCACCTGGTACGGCGGCAACTTCGACGACTACGAACGCACCCTCACGGCCCAGCAGGAGACGGCCGAGCGGCTGCTGCGCAACGCCGAGGCCGATGTCCAGCGCCAGAAGCGGGACTTGGTCGACGCCCGCAGCCGGCTGGAGCGCAGCGCCGCGTACGGCAAGAAACGCTCGGTCACCCGCAACGACCCGCACATCTTCGCCGGCATGCTCAAGCGCAAGGGCCAGGAGACGGCCGGCCGACTCCAGGGCATGCACACCGAGCGGCTGGAGGAGGCCAAGGCGCGGCTCACCGCCGCCGAGGAAGCGGTCCGGGACGACGCCGAGATCCGGATCGACCTGCCGCGCACCGCCGTCCCGGCCGGCCGCACCGTGCTCACCCTGGACAAGGTGCGGCTGCCCCACGGCACCATCGCCGACCTCGACCTGCGCGGGCCCGAACGGATCGCCCTGGTCGGCCGCAACGGCGCCGGCAAGACCACCCTGCTGCGCACCATCGCGGGCGAACTCGCCCCACTGGAAGGAGAGGTGATCACCCCGGTGCCGCTGCGGCACCTCCCGCAGCGGCTCGACCTGCTGGACGACGCGCGCTCGGTGGCGGAGAACGTCAAGCTGTTCGCCCCCGCCGCCGGGGACAACGCGGTCCGCGCCCGGCTCGCCCGCTTCCTGTTCCGCGGCGCCCGGGCCGACCAGCCCGCCGCCACCCTCTCCGGCGGCGAGCGGTTCCGTGCGACGCTGGCGGCCCTGCTGCTGGCCGACCCGCCGCCGCAGCTGCTGCTGCTCGACGAGCCGACCAACAACCTGGACCTCGCCAGTGTCCGCCAGCTCACCCAGGCGCTGGCCGCGTACCGGGGCGCGCTCATCGTGGCCAGCCACGACGTGCCGTTCCTGCGCGGCCTCGGCCTCACCCGGTGGCTGGAGCTGGACGGCGAACTGCGGGCGGTGGAGCCGATGTAGTGGCCAGGGGAGGGGCTTCGGCTACGGCCGCCGGTCCTGGTGGCCTTGGTGGCCCTGGTGACCCTGCTCGTCCTGGTCGCCCTGTGCGTCCTCGGTGAGCATCCGGCGGGCCGTGCTCAGGGCGGAGTCCTTGAGCGCGGCCAGCTCGTCGGGCGTGAACACCGGGGTGCGGACGTCCGGCGGGATGCCGGGGCCGTCGAAGGTGCTGCCGTCCCGGGTGAGGTACTTCTCGTTCGGCAGCCCGACCATCAAGTCCGGCGAGAGCGCCTTGATCATCACGTCGGAGTAGACGCCCTGGGTGTTCTCGCCGACCCGGAGCACGTGCGGGGAGCGGCCCATCATGGCCTGGGTGAAGGTCTCCGCCGCGCTGGTCGAGATCGAGGAGGTGAGCACCGCCACCGGACCGTCGAAGCGCGCGCCCGCCGAGGGGCGCACGGTGATCGGCTCGGGCCGGGTGAACTTCGTCGGGTCGGCCGGGTCGTCGCGCGCGACCTTCCGGTAGGCGACGTAGGGGTGGTCGGTGAGCCGGGCGGCGATGTGCAGCCCGAGCGCGTCCGAGCCGCCGCCGTTCAGCCGCACGTCGACGACCAGGCCGGCGAGGTGGTCCGGGTCGGCCAGCACGGCGTCCAGCGCCCGGTCCAGTTCGTCGAGCTGGTTCTGGTGGCCGCCCTCGGCGTACCTGCCGAAGCTGCTCACCCGGAGGTAGCCGATGCCGTCGGGGAGCCGGCCCACGCCGAGCCGGCCGTTGGCGAAGAGCTGCTCCGGGCCGGTGAGCTGGGCGGCCGAGGCCTGTCGCGCCCGGGCGGTCAGCTCCTCGGTCTCCTCCGTCGTCCCGGGCCGCTGCCCGCTGAAGACCGGCCTCGCGTGCCCGCCGATCACCCGGGCCAGTGCGGTGTGGGCGTCGCCGAGCGGGCGGAGCATGTCCACGAAGACGGCCTGGAGCTGGTCGACGGTCGTCGCCGGGGTGATCGTGGGCCGCTTCTCGTCCCGGACGGCGTGCCAGTCGACGCCCTTGGCGGCGAAGAAGGGGTAGTTCTCCTCGAAGTTCTCCCAGAACCGGTCGAACACCGCCAGCGGGTCGTTCGGAGCCGGCTCGGCGCACAGCGGCGGCAGCGCGGCCAGACGGTCGAGCGACTTGCTGCCGGCCCCGCCCTCCTCGCGCTCCACGACCCGGTCGCGGCCCTTGGGGGTGAGGGTCAGGGCGTTGTCGCCCACCGCGTAGCGGATGGTGCCGTCCGGGCCGGGAGGGCCGGACCGCGTCGCGGTGATCCAGCCTGGCACGCAGCTGTGCGCCGTCACGTCGTACGTGGTGAGCCGGTCTCCGGAGACCACGATCAGGGCCCCGTAGCCGTCCATCCGCCAGACCCCCTCCAGCGGATTCGCCCGTCCCCCCTGGGCCGTTCCCTGGGTCGAGCCCTGGGTCGTGTCTGGGGCCGCGCCCTGGGCCGCGCCCGCCCCCGGTGCCGCCAGCCCCGCCGCCGTCGCGAGCGCCACCGCCGTGGCCGCCGCCCTGCCCATGTTCCTGCGTGTCATCTCCGGCCTCCGCCGAAACCCCGGTCTCCCCCGCGGAACCCCTCCGCCACCGCTCCCTTCCGACGCTAGGGCCGGCCGCGCCGCCCTGGCGTCATCCGCCGTGCCGCGTCCGCTTCCTCCTCCGGGCCCATGCGGGCCCGGCGGAACCATCCCCGGGCGTGTCGACATCGGGCCGTTTCGGTGCGGGTGGAAATGCATCCGCCGCGTCCCCAACTCCCGTGCGCTCCAGTACCATCGGCGCTATGCCTGCGCTCAACATCGAGTACACCGAGCACGAGCTCGCCGCGATCCGCGAAGCCGCCGCCGCGGACGGCAAGACCGTGAAGGCGTACGTCCACGACCTCAGCGTGCGGGAACAGCGGCGGCGGGTCTTCGCGGACCACGCGGTGGCGTTCTGGAAGTCGCACCGGGCCGAGTTCGACGCCGCTTTCCCCGAGGACGCACCCGCCGCGTGAGCGGTGCGGGCAGGGCGCGGTGAAGGGCGGGGGCAGCGGCGCGATGCGGCCGACCGCCGTACGGTCGGCCGCCTGGGTGCTACGCCTTCGCTGCCGGTCGCAGCCTGTCCGCCATCCGCGTCCCGAGCCGGTCCAGCCCGACGACGAACGCGGCGAGCACCACGAACTCGACGGTCAGCAGGGCGATCTGGCCCCAGACGTAGCCGTAACCCTTGGTGGTCGGGTCGAAGAAGAAGTAGGGGTAGGGCATCGGGTAGTCGTCGAACAGCGCGTTGCGGGTGAGCACGATCGCCGCGTAGCCGAGCGGGAAGGCCAGCCAGAGCGGTATGTCCTTCCAGGCCGAGGCGTTGCGTGGCTTGAACACCAGCCAGTCGACGATCACCATCACCGGCGTCACGTAGTGGAGGAAGAACGACGACCAGTGCGCCAGCTTGTCCGGACCGCTGACCAGCCCGGGCAGCGGGTTGGCGCCGTGTTCGAGCAGGATGTGCGAGACCAGCCCGGTGATCAGGATGTACAGCGTGGCCGCGCCGCGCAGCCGGGGCGCGGGCGCGTCCACGGTGTCGCGCTTGGTCATCCAGTACACGGCGCCGACGAAGTAGCCGAGCACGATCACATTGCTCTGCACGGTGAAGTACACCAACGGGGCGGTCCCGAGGCTCAGGCCGAGGCCTGCCGAGAGCACGATGCCCATGCGCCACCACAGCGCGGGTCGGGTCCGGACTGTCATGCGGCCACCAGTTCGTTTCAGGCGATACGGGAGGTATCGGGCGTCAGGGGGGAAGGCTGCACTCTACTCGCCGGTGCCGATCGGACGGAACCCGCGTTCGACGGTCGCGGCTGGTCACGGCCGGTCGAGTCCCCCGACGGGCCCGGAGGGGTGTGCTGAACGGACCCCCGGACGGGTGCCGCGAGTGGATGCCCCGAGTGAATGCCCTGAGCGGATGCCCTGAACGGATGTCAGCCCGGCAGCACGAAGCCCGACTCGTACGCGGCGATGACGGCCTGAGTGCGGTCCCGTGCACCCAACTTGGCCAGCACACTGCCGACATGGGTCTTCACGGTCTCCTGGCTCACCACCAGCTGCCGCGCGATCTCGCCGTTGTTGAGCCCGGTGGCCATCAGCCGCAGCACCTGCCCCTCCCGCTCGGTCAGCCGCCCGATCGGCCCCCTGTCCGCCGCCCCGGCCTCCCCGCGCCGGTCCGCGCCGTGGCGCAGCGCGAGTTCGCGGACGGCCGCCGGGAAGAGCAGCGAGTCCCCGCGCGCGACCAGCCGTACCGCCTGGAGCATCTCCTCCGCCCGGGCCCGTTTCAGCAGGAACCCGGTGGCGCCCGCGCGCAGCGCGTCGTACACGTGGTCGTCGTGCTCGAAGGTGGTGACCACCAGGATGCGCGGCGGTGGGGTCATCCCGTTGACCAGCGTCTCGGTGGCCCGGATGCCGTCGATGCCGGGCATCCGGACGTCCATCAGCACCACGTCCGGGCGCAGTTCGCGCACCAGCGGGACGACCTCGGCGCCGTTGCCGGCCTCGCCGACCACGGTGAGGTCCGGTTCGTTGTCGATCACCACCCGGAGGCCGAGGCGGACCAGCCGCTCGTCGTCCGCGATCACCACCCGGATGCGGCCCACGTCCTCGTGGTTCGCGTCCTCGTGGTTCGCGCTCTCCTGGCCCGTGCCCTCCCGGCCTGTGCCCCCTCGACCGGAGCCCCCTCGGCCCAAGCCCTCGTGGTTCGCGTCTTCGTGGTTCACGTCGTCCCTCCCACCGGCAGCCAGACGGCCAGCCGCCACGTCGTCCCGTCCTCGCTCGGCCCCACCGCGCTACCGCCGCGCAGGGCCGCCGCCCGCTCCCCGATGCCGCGCAGCCCGCGCCCGCCGCCGGGGCGGCTCGGGCGGGCGGTGCCCAGCGGGTTGGTCAGTTCGATCTCGATCCGGCCGTCGGCCAGCGCGACCCGCAGCCCGGCCGGGGCCGGTCCGGCGTGGCGCAGCACGTTGGTCAGCCCCTCCTGCACGATCCGGTACGCCTCGCGGGAGACCGCCGCGGGCAGCCCGGCCAGACCGGGGGCCAGCTCGGCGTCCACCGTCACCCCGGCGCGGCCGAGCTGGCGCAGCAGGTCGTCCAGCCCGGCGAGGGTGGGCCCGGCCGGCGCCGCCGCCTCCGGTTCCTCCTCGCGCAACAGCCCGATCACGGCGTCCAGTTCGGCGACGGCCGCCCGGGCGGTCTCCTCGATCGCCGCGAGCGCCTCGGCGGCGAAGTCGGGGTTGCTGCGCAGGACCCGGGAGGCGGCCGAGGCCTGGATGCCGACCGCGCTGAGCGCGTGCCCGACCGAGTCGTGCAGTTCGCGGGCCAGCCGGTTGCGCTGGGCGAGTACGGTGGCCCGGCGCTCGGCGGCGGCCACCCGCTCCTCCGGGGTCGGGCCGAGCAGGGCGGGCGCCCAGCGGGCGAGCAGCGCGCCACAGACGGCATTGGTGGCGACGATCAGCAGCAGGACGGCGAGGCCGAAGACGGGGCCGTTGGTCAGCCAGCCGACGCCGTGCCGTTCCCCCATCCCGACGAACTCGTCGGACCCCTCGAAACCGCAGATCAGTACCACCGCGAAGGGCGCCCC
>NZ_JBHUAF010000393.1:0-8022 GCF_042789895.1 Kitasatospora sp. NPDC056783 | reverse complement strand
CGGGGGGCTCAGCCCGCGAGCCGGCCGGCCAGCTCGACCGCCTCGGCCAGGCTGTCCACCACCGGGACGCCGACCGGCTCCAGCTTCTCCCGGGTATGCGAACCACCGGTGTAGAGCACCGCGTGGGCGCCCGCGTCCAGCGCCGCCAGCGCGTCGTCCGCGGCGTCGCCGATCAGCACCGTGCGGGCCGGATCGACCCGCTCGCCGAGCGCGGCCAGGTGCCGGGTCAGGTGCTCCGCCTTCTTCCCGCCGGACGGGCCGCTGCGGCCGTCCACCCGCAGGAAGCTGCCGGCCAGGCCGAAGGCGTCGACCAGCGGGACCAGCCGGTCGTGGTCGTACATCGACAGCAGCGACTGGCTGTGCCCGGCCGACTGCCAGCCCGAGAGCAGGTCCCGCGCGCCCTCGGTCAGGCCGCAGGCCGGGCTGAGCTCGCGGTAGCGGACGTGGAAGGCGTCGTCGAGGTCCAGCCACTCCTGCGGGGAGGGCATCCGCCCGAGCAGCCGCTCGTAGAACCTCGGGATCGGGATCTCGTACTGCTCGCGGTACTGCTGCAGGGTCATCGGGCCGACGCCGATGGTCGCGAACGCGGCGTTGCTCGCCCCGAGCACCGCCTCCATGTCGTGGAAGAGGGTGCCGTTCCAGTCCCAAACGATGTGAGTGCGCACGGGGCGAAACGGTAACCCGGACGGACGACACGCCGGTAGGGCGGAACTCACGCCGCCGGGCTCACGCGAGCAGCGAGGGGATCTCCTGGGTCGCGTACCAGAGCAGGTCGTGGTCCTCGGCGCCGTCCACGGTGAACTGGGCGTCCTGGTCGCCCGCGTCGGCCGCGGCCACCGCCGCCACCGCCGCCGCGACGTCCGTGACCACCTCGTCGTCGGCCACGTCGGCGTGCACCGCGGCGGCCTTGGCCAGCCGCACCGGGCCGGCCAGCACCACCCGGCCGAGCGAGGCCTGGTCCTGGTACTCGTCGCCGGGGAACGGGCGCACCGACGCGTCGGCCACGTCCAGCGCCACCACGACCCGGCGGCGCGGGGCGTCCGGGTCGCCGGCCAGCAGCCGCAGCGAGGACTGGGCGGCCCGGTTCAGCGCCGCGTACTCCAACTCCTCCAGGTCGTCGCTGACGTACCACTCGCGCAGCGCGGGCGTCACGGCGTACGCGGCGGACTGATCCAGGGCGCCGCCCTCGTGCGCCGCCGCCAGGCCGGTCAGGGTGGTGGGCACGTACACGCGCATCGGTGGCACTCTCCGGTTCGTCCAGCGGGGTTCGTCCAGCGGCACAGCTTCTCCAGCGCCCCAAGAATAAGCGCCGCCGGGCCGCCCGTGATCACCCTCGGTACGGGCGGGCCCGGCCACCGCCGGAGCCCGCCCCGCCGGGACGGCACGGGGCGGCGGCCGGGCACCGCCACCCGGTCCGCCCAGCCGGAACGTCCCCTTTCGGGCCCCGCGGCCCGTCCCCGCCCGTCAACCCGGCGCCGGTGAACGGCCCGCCCGGCCCGGCGCCGCACTGGCCTGTTCGCCCGGATAGGTGAAACCGGCGGCCCGACCCGGCCGGGCCGAAACCCCGTTGCCGCACCGCCCGGAACGCCCCCAACCTGGGCCCGTCCTGCCGATCATCCCCGGCCGAGGAGCGCCCGTGACCACCCCGTTCAGCGACCACCTGACCACCCGGCTCACCGCCCGCCCGCACCGCCGCCCGCGCCCCACCGGCGGCTGCGACGCGGCCGGGCGCCGGCCGCGCCACCCGCGCGCCGCCTGCACCGGCGCCCCCTCCCCCGGCCCCGGCCCCGACCCCGGGGCGCTGGCCTCCCGGTTCGCCCATCGGCTGGTCGAGGTGCTCACCGGCGCACGGTCCTCCGGCCAGCTGATGCGGCACACCAGCCTGGACGGCTACGGACAGCTCGCCTCGCTGGTCCGCGTCGGCGCGCTGCGCCGCGGCGGCGCCGCCGACCGGCCCCGGCTCGGCCCGGTGCACGAACGCTCGCCCTCGCCGGACGCCGTCGAGGCCTGCGTCCGGGTCGACCTCGGCCGACGACACCACATGGTGGCCTTCCGGCTGGAGCAGCGCGGCCCGGCCGGACAGTGGCAGTGCACCGCCGTGGAGGCCCGGTGAACGCCCTGCCCGACCCCCGGCGGTACCCAACGGCGCAGGGCGCCGCCCCGGTCCGGGAACGGCGCCCTGCGCGGCGTCCTGCGTGTCGGCACGCCCTGCGTCCGGCGCCCCGCCCGGGCGGTGTGCCCGGGCCCGGCGCCGCGACCGGCTCAGGCCTTGCGGCGGCGGCCCTTGGCCGACTTGGCGGCCTTGCGGCGCTCGGCGCGGGTCAGCCCGTCGCCCTCGTCCTCCGGCGCGAGGTCCTCGAAGTCGCCCTCGATCACACCGCCGCCGACCTCGTCCGAGGGGGCCGTGTAGTGCAGCCGCTGCGGCTTAGGGGCCTCCAGGCCCTTGGCCTTGATCTCCGGGCGGGCGGCGTCCTTCTCCAGCTTGTCGAGCACCACCTGGGCGTCCTCGACCGGGACCTCCTCGACCTGCTGCTCGACCTGGACCTCCAGGTTGAACAGGTAGCCGACGGACTCCTCCTTGATGCCCTCCATCATCGCGGTGAACATGTCGAAGCCCTCGCGCTGGTACTCGATCAGCGGGTCGCGCTGCGCCATGGCCCGCAGGCCGATGCCTTCCTGGAGGTAGTCCATCTCGTAGAGGTGCTCGCGCCAGCGGCGGTCCAGCACCGACAGCACGACCCGGCGCTCCAGCTCGCGCATGATCTCCGCGCCGAGCTGGTCCTCACGGGCGCCGTACTGGCCCTGGATGTCCTCCTGGACGGACTTGATCAGGAACTCGGGGGTCATCCCGGCCTGGCCGCCGGCCTCCTCCTCCAGCTCCTCCAGGTCCAGGGCGACCGGGTAGAGCTGCTTGAGCGCCGTCCAGAGCTTCTCCAGGTCCCAGTCGTCCTCGAAGCCCTCGCCGGTCGCGGCCCGGACGTACGCCTCGACGGTGTCGTCCATGAAGTGGCCGACCTGCTCCTGGAGGTCCTCGCCCTCCAGCACCCGGCGGCGCTCGCCGTAGATGACCTCGCGCTGGCGGTTGAGCACCTCGTCGTACTTGAGGACGTTCTTGCGGATCTCGAAGTTCTGCTGCTCGACCTGGGTCTGCGCGGAGGCGATGGCGCGGGTGACCATCTTGGACTCGATCGGCACGTCCTCGGGCACGTTCGCCATCGAGAGCACGCGCTCGACCATGCCGGCCTTGAACAGGCGCATCAGGTCGTCGCCCAGCGACAGGTAGAAGCGGGACTCGCCCGGGTCGCCCTGACGGCCGGAGCGGCCGCGCAGCTGGTTGTCGATGCGGCGCGACTCGTGCCGCTCGGTGCCCAGGACGTAGAGGCCACCGGCCTCCTTGACCTCGTCCTGCTCGGCCTTCACCGAGGCCTTGGCCTTCTCCAGCGCGGTCGGGAACGCGGCCTCGTACTCCTCCGGGGTGTCCGTCGGGGTCAGCCCGCGCTGCGCCAGCTCGGCGGCGGCCAGGTGGTCGGCGTTGCCGCCCAGCATGATGTCGGTACCGCGGCCGGCCATGTTGGTGGCGACGGTGACGGCGCCCTTGCGGCCGGCCTGCGCGACGATCTGCGCCTCGCGCTCGTGGTGCTTGGCGTTCAGCACCTCGTGCGGGATGCCGCGCTTGCGCAGCTCCTGCGACAGGTACTCGGACTTCTCGACCGACACGGTGCCGACCAGCACCGGCTGGCCCTTCTCGTGCTTCTCGGCGATGTCCTCGACCACGGCGGCGAACTTGGCCGGCTCCGACTTGTAGATCAGGTCGGGCTGGTCGATGCGCAGCGGCGTCTTGTTGGTCGGGATCGGCACCACGCCGAGCTTGTAGATCTGGTGGAACTCGGCGGCCTCGGTGGTACCGGTACCGGTCATGCCCGCGAGCTTGCCGTACAGACGGAAGAAGTTCTGCAGGGTGATGGTGGCCAGGGTCTGGTTCTCGTTCTGGACCTCCACCCCTTCCTTGGCCTCGATCGCCTGGTGCATGCCCTCGTTGTAGCGGCGCCCGGCCAGGATTCGGCCGGTGTGCTCGTCGACGATCATGACCTCGCCGTTCATCACGACGTAGTCCTTGTCCGCCTTGTACAGCTCCTTCGCCTTGATGGCGTTGTTCAGGAAGCCGACCAGCGGGGTGTTCACCGACTCGTAGAGGTTGTCGATGCCCAGGTAGTCCTCGACCCGGGTGACACCCTCCTCCAGGATGCCGACGGTGCGCTTCTTCTCGTCGACCTCGTAGTCGCGGTCGATCTTCAGGCGCAGCACCAGCTTGGCGAAGTCGGCGTACCACTTGGTCGCCTGGTCGGCCGGGCCGGAGATGATCAGCGGGGTACGGGCCTCGTCGATCAGGATCGAGTCGACCTCGTCGACGACCGCGAAGTTGTGGCCGCGCTGGACGAGTTCGTCCTTCGACCAGGCCATGTTGTCGCGCAGGTAGTCGAAGCCGAACTCGTTGTTCGTGCCGTACGTGATGTCCATCGCGTACTGGCGCTTGCGCTCGACGGGCGTCATGCTGCCCAGGATCACGCCGACTTCGAGGCCGAGGAAGCGGTGCACCCGGCCCATCCACTCCGAGTCGCGCTCGGCGAGGTAGTCGTTGACGGTGATCAGGTGGACGCCCTTGCCGGTCAGCGCGTTCAGGTACGCGGGCAGGGTGCCGACGAGGGTCTTGCCCTCACCGGTGCGCATCTCCGCGACGTACCCGTAGTGCAGGGCCGCACCACCCATCAGCTGGACGTCGTAGTGCCGCTGGCCGAGCACGCGCTTGGCGGCCTCACGGACGGTGGCGAACGCCTCGGGGAGGATGTCGTCCAGGGTCTCGCCGTCCACGAGCCGCTGCTTGTACTCGTCGGTCAGTGCGCGCAGCTCGGCGTCGGTGAGGTTGACGAAGTCCTCTTCGATGGAGTTGACCTGGGCAGCAATCCGCTGCAGCTTGCGAAGGATCTTGCCCTCGCCGGCGCGCAGGATCTTGTCGAAGACGGACACTTGAGCGGGCTCCTTGCCTGTATTGGCACTGGACGACTGCACGGGGGGTCCACCCCACCGCACGGGCCATCGTATGCGAGGAGTCCAATCCGCCGGGAGGTGCGTCAGCACGGTATTCCCGTGTCACTCGCCCGAGCACATGGCCCGATAGCACCGTCCACCGGGGCAAAACGGTCGGCGAGACATGGAGTTGGGCGCATATTCGGATGCCCGCCCTCCCCCCGCGGCGGAATAATCCGTTCATGGACGAACCTCTCGCCACCGAGTTCCCCACGCTCACCACCGACCGGCTGCTGCTGCGCGCCCCGCGGGAGTCGGACATCGACGCCGTCTACGCCGCCTGCCAGGACCCGGAGATCCAGCGCTGGACGGTCGTCCCGTCGCCGTACCGGCGCGAGGACGCGGAGTTCTTCGTGCGCGACCTCGCCCCCGAGGGGCGGCGCACCGGGGCGAACCGGATCTGGTGCGTGTTCGAGCGCGGGTCCGGCACGCTGGTCGGCTCCCAGGCGCTCGTCCTGCGCGCTCACGACCCCGGCTCGGCCGAGATCGGCTGGTGGGCCGTGAAGGAGTTCCGCGGCCGCGGCTACACCACCGAGGCCGCCCGCGCCGTCTCCCACTACGGCCTGCGCGGACTGGGCCTGCGCCGCCTGGAGTGGCAGGCGTACGTCGGCAACGAGGGGTCCCGCGCGGTCGCCGAGAAGGCCGGCTACCGCTTCGAGGGCACCCTGCGCTCGTACGCCGAGCAACGCGGCGCCTTCCACGACGCCTGGATCGCCTCACTGCTGGCCGGCGACGTGGAGGACTGAACCCGGGGGCCGGGCACCGCCCGGGGCCGCTGTCGGTGCCCCGGGCTACGCTCCCCGGCATGACCGCCGCTGCCGCCAGTCCCGCACCCTCCGCCGGCCCCGGGCCCGTCACCGTCCTCGGCGCGGACGACGCCCGCCGGATCGTCCTGCGCGCCCAGGGCCTGCTGGGCACACCGGACCGCCGGGCCGGGGTGCGCGGAGTGCTGCGCCACCTGGGGTCCGTCCAGTTGGACACCATCTCGGTGCTCGCCCGCTCCCACGAACTGGTGCCGTACGCCCGGCTCGGCGCGGTCGGCCGCCCGGCCGTCGAGGCGGCCTACTGGGGCGGCGGCACCGGCTTCGAGTACTGGTCGCACGCGGCCTGCGTCCTGCCGATCGAGGAATGGCCGCTGTTCGCCTTCCGGCGCCGCCGCTACCGCGACCGCGGCCACGTCTGGAACCAGCGGGTCGCACCCGAGACCCACCGCGCCGTACTGGACAAGCTGCGCGCCGAGGGGCCGTTGACCTCCACCGAGCTGGGCGGCGCCAAGAAGACCTCCGAGTGGTGGGACTGGTCCGACACCAAGATCGCGGTGGAGCGGGCGCTGGCCTTCGGCGACGTGGTCTGCACCGAGCGCCGGAGCTGGAAGCGGGTCTACGCACTGGCCGAACAGGCCGTCCCGGAGGCCCTGTTCGGGCAGGATCCGTCGGACGAGGAGTGCGTGCGCACCCTGGTCGCCCAGAGCGGCGCCGCGCTCGGCGTGGCCACCCGGGCCGATCTGCTGGACTACCACCGGCTGCGCCCCGAGCAGTTGGACCCGGTGCTCGCCGACTGCGGGCTCGTCCCGGTCGAGGTGGTCGGCTGGGGCCCGGACGGCGCCCCGGCCCCGGCCTGGGCCGATCCGGCCGCCCTCGCCACCGCCCCGCGCGGGCGCCACCGCACCACGCTGCTCTCGCCGTTCGACTCCCTGATCTGGGACCGCCCCCGCACCGAGCGGATCTTCGGCATGGCGCACCGGCTGGAGGCCTACACGCCCAAGGAGAAGCGGGTGCACGGCTACTTCGCGATGCCGCTGCTGGCCGGCGGCCGCCTGGTCGGCCGGGTCGACCCGGCCCGCGAGGGCCGCACCCTGGTCGCCCGGCAGGTCTCGCTGGAGGGCGGCCGGGACGGCGGCGCCCGGCACGTCGAGGCGCTGGCGACGGCGCTGCGCGAGGCGGCCGCCTGGGTCGGCTGCGAGGAGGTGCGGGTCGGGACGCTGCACGACGAGCGGCTGCGCCCGGCCCTGGAGAAGCTGCTGGCAGGCGGGTAAGTCCCGCCCGGCTCAGCCTATTTCGAGGATCTTCTCCCGCATCGCGTACACCACGGCCTCCATCCTGGAGTGCAGTTGGAGCTTCTCCAGGATGTTGCGCACGTGGTTCTTCACGGTGTTCTCGCTGATGAACAGTTCCTTGGCGATCTCCCGGTTGTTCATCCCGGTCGCCACCAGCTTGAGCACCTCCAACTCCCGGTCGGTGAGCCGGGGTGCGGGCACCAGGTCCCGGTCGTCGGAGCGGCGCTGGATCATCGACTTGAACTCGGTGAGCAGCTTGGACGCCATCGACGGACTGATCTGCGACTGACCGTCCGCGACCGCGCGGATCGCGGTGGCGACCTCGTCGGTGGAGATCTCCTTGAGCAGGTAGCCGGTGGCCCCCGCCTTGATCGCCTCGTAGAGGTCGGCCTCCTCGTCGCTTATCGTCAACATGATGATCTTGGTGCTGGGCGCCACGTCCTTGATCGCCGTGCAGGCCTCGATCCCGCTGCGGCGGGGCATCCGGACGTCCATGAGAATGATGTCGGGCAGCAGGTCGGCGGCCTTCAGCACCGCCTCCGCGCCATCCCCCGCCTCGCCGACGACCTTGATGTCCGGCTCCTCCGCGAGGACGATCTCCAGCCCCCGGCGGAACAGTGCGTGGTCGTCCACCACCAGCACCCGGATCGGCTCACCCCGGCGCGGCTCGTACGCGGGCTCCTCCTCCGCCCCCAACGGCAGCCCTGGCCCGGCCCCGGGCCCCAGCCCGAAGTGATCCCCCATCCGCTCCTCCCCCTTCGCGGGTCGTCGTGCGCCAATCATTCCACGCTCCGACACCACCACGGTCACGCTCCGGTGCCGATTCCCCCGCATCGGGTGACCCCACCGTCCGGGACGCGCCGGCGTTCGAACCACCAGGC
>NZ_JBHUAF010000392.1:0-8070 GCF_042789895.1 Kitasatospora sp. NPDC056783 | reverse complement strand
GAGTTCACCGACGGCTGGCTGCCCAGCCCGGTCCGGGACGAGGTCGGGGGCCGGGCGGACGCCGGGCGGAGCCAGCATGGTCGGCGCGTGCTCCACCTGCGGACCACCGACGGGCGGGGCGGCCGGCGCACCCGGCAGACCCATCAGCCCGGGCATGGCGTCCGGCGGCGCGAGCAGCGTGGGCGCCGGCTCCGCGGCCGGGGCGGGAGCCGGAGCCGGAGCCGGCGGGAGCGGCGGAGCGACCGGCGGCCGGGCGGCGGACGGCGGGACCGGCGGCAGGCCGGGGCCCCCGGCCGTCGGCGGCATCAGCATGGTCGCGGCCTCGGCACCGACCGAGCCGGCGGCCTCGGGCAGGTCCGAGCCGGTGGTCCGCAGCCCCTCGGACATCAGGACGGCCCCGGCCTCGTCCCCGGCCGGCGCGGGCGCGGGCACGGGCGGCGCGGCCGCCACCGGGACCCGCGGCCGCGGCGCGACGGCCGGGCCGTCGTGCCCGGACGGCGGCGCGAGCATGGTCGGCGCGTCCCCGGCGGGCCGGTCGGAGACCGGCGGCTCGGTCAGCGCGGCCCGCGCGGGCGGCACCACGGCGGGCGGCGCCCCGACGGGCACGGCGGCAGCGGCGGGGGCCTCGGCAGCGGCGCCCGCCGGAGCCGTCCCGAGCCGCTCCGCCTCGGCCGCGATCGCCGCGGCCCCGGCCTCCTGGAGCCACTGCGGCGGGCTGAGCAGGAAGGACGTCGCCTCCACCGGTCCGGGCGCGGGCTTCGCCGCCCCGGCCGGGCCGGCCGCCACGGGCCGCCCGTAGACCTCCTCGTACTGCCGGACCACCTCGTTGACGGGCAGCGCGGGCCACAGCGTGCTGGCACCCGAGTCCCGGGCGATCACCAGCCGCGCCTCGCCCGAGCCGCCCGCACCGACCGTGCGGCTCGCGGCGTCCGGTCCGTCGGCGGGCGCCACCGCCCAGCAGACGAAGCCCAGGTCGAACTCCCGGACCCGCACCTCGCGCTGCTGCGAGCGCGGCACCCCTCCGTTGATCCACTCCTCGGCGAGCTCCTGCGCCTGCGCGTACGTCACCACGCCCGGTTCACCCCTGTCCGCATCCTCTTCGTCCCCCGTTCCACCGGCATCACCGGCACCACCGCGATCACCGACACCACCGAGACCACGTGCCTCAGCCCACCGGGACGGCTCGGGCGAACCCGCCGTCCACCATCAGCTCCGCGACCGACTCCAGCTCCGGCGGGCTGCCCGCCAGCCGCAGCAGGAAGGCGTCGAAGTCCTCGCCGCAGGGCAGCAGCAGCCGCGCGCAGCGGCTCTCCGGGGCCTCCGGGGCACCGGTGTCGCGGGCGTCGTCGTACAGGTGGAACCAGACCGAACCGGTCCGCTCGCCGCGGACCTTGAGCGCGACCAGACCGCCCTGCGCGTAGGCGATGCCCAGGTAGTCCTTGGTCAGGTGGTCGCGCAGGCACTTGTTCGCGTACACCAGGTCCGCGGTGCCGTACTCCTCGGTGAGCGTCAGGAACGGCTGGTCGAGCAGCAGTCCGAGCTCGGTGTCCAGCCCCACGCCGACCGGGGCGTGGCCGCCGCCCAGCTTGAGGAAGGTGCGGTAGGCGTCGGGCAGCCGGTAGCCGAGGCGCTGCTCGGCGCGCTGCACCAGGTCCTCGGGGAGGCCGCTCGGGGCGTCGCCGTCCTCGGCCAGCGAGAAGTGCACCGGACGGCGCTCCTGCAGCGGGCGCGTGCCGCGGCGGGTGTGGTCGGCGCTGGAGGTGGCCAGGCCGCCGTGGTGCCGCAGCAGCGCCTTGACCTCGACCGGGACGAGTTCCATCCGCCGCCAGCCGGGGGCGGCCCGGCCGACCGCGTGGTGCCAGGTCCAGCCGGCCGGGGTGGCGACGGCGGTCGTCAGATCGGCCCAGAGCGGGTGGCCCTGGGTGTGGAGCGCGGCGTTCGCCGAGACGTAGTCGGTCAGCCGCAGTTCGTCCACGCCGAAGCCCGCCGGCGGGTCGGCCACCTCGGCCACGGCGGCGGCGTACGGGCCGAAGTCCGGGTAGCCGTACTCGTCCACCCTGACCCCGGCGGGGTGCCGCTCCGCACGGACCGGGTCCGGGAACTGCACCACCTGACCTGCGTACGCCGCGTTCGGTGCGGCGGCGACGCCGGGCCGACCTGTCGTCATCTGGGAGCCCCCACTGGCTGCTGCAAAATACGGTGCTTGCTGGGCACCAGCCTAGGGCCTGCCTTCAACCCCCCATCTGCCAGGCGACCGCCGACGGCCGTCGGCCCGGCCGACGCCCCGAACCCCCGTCCGGGACGACCCGACGCGCCACGAGGGCCCGTGAACCACCGCCACCGGGGCCCGCACCGGGCCGAGTTGCCCGCACGCTACCGCCCGCACCCCGCACCGGAGGCCGTTTCGGCAGATCAGCCGACAAGTCATGACGAGGTCGTGCACATTCGGTCGGGACCGGGTGACCGCCCAGCCGGTCCCGCGCGGCGCCGGCCACCGCCGCACCCCGGATGTGCGGTTGTCGGTGTCGTTTGACAGGCTTGCCCCGGACCGGCCCGGTCACCCCCGGCCCACGCCGGGTTACCAGGAGGAGGACGGATGACCACCGGTGAGCCGGCGGGCCCGCCCGTGCTGCGCCACCACCGCGACAGCCTGCTGCCCGCCGTCGCCGCCGCGCTGTCGCTCAAGGGCGGCGAGGTGCACACCCTGGCGGGCGACAAGGACCCCCGCCGCCCGGTCCTGCACCACCTGGTCGCCGACTTCCTGGACGCCCTGCCGAGGGAGGCCCGCGAGCGGTTCACCGGCCGCTGCCCGGAGGCCGTCCTGCTCTCCCAGTACCTGACCACGGTCGACGGCCACCGCTCCAAGCGCGCCGCCCGCAAGCCGATGACCCTGCACGAGGCCCGCAAGGCGCTCAAGGGCTCCCGCATGACGACCGTTCGCATCCGCGAGGAGGGCGACCCGGCGCACGGCACCCACGCCCCGCCGTGCCGCTCCTGCGCTCCGATGCTTGAGCACTTCACCGTGCGGAGCGTCGCCGTCGGGCCGCCCGCGAACTGACCGGCCGAGCCGCCGGCACGTCCCCCGTCCCCCAGCCCTGGAGCCCGCCCTGAACCCGCCGATCCCGCCCGCGCCGGCCACCCTCTCCGCCCCCGGCGCCCGGACCCGCCCGCGCTTCGCCGCCGACGTCGCCGCCGAACTCAAGGCCGCGGGCTGGCACCCCGGCCGCTGGCAGATCCGGCAGGCCGAGGAGTGGGCCGACACCCTGGTCGGGTACGGCGCGCCCACCGGCGTGCGGCACGCGGTGTTCCCGGCGGCGGTGGAGGCCTGGGCCGAGTTCGGCGGCCTCGCCTTCGACCTGTCCGGCCCCGGCCGCCAACTGGCCCGCACCCCGTTCCTGATCGACCCGCTGTGCGGCCTGCACCAGCCGCGCACCCTGCTCGACCTCGGCCGGGCCCTGGGGACGCAGCTGGCCCCGCTCGGCGAGGAGGCCTACGGGCAGGCGCTGCTGGCCGTCGACGAGGAGGGCCGGGTCTACAGCCTGGACCACGCCGGCGAGTGGTTCCTCGGCCACGGCATCGACCAGGCGATCTCCGCCCTGGTCCTGGGCACCGCCCCGGAACGGCTGCGCGCCCCGGACGAGTACTGAGGGACGGTCAGCGCCGAGCGGGGCCCGGCGGCCCGGTCCCGGTCAGCGCAGTCGCTCCGCCCGTACCGCCAGCCGCGACGGCAGCACCGCCTCGATCCGGAACCCGCCGTCCGCCTCCGGCCCGGAGGAGAAGGTGCCGCCCAGCGCGATCACCCGTTCCCGCATCCCGACCAGCCCGTTGCCCCCGCTGGGCAGCTGCGCCGCGCCCTCCTCCCCGCCGGGGCAGGCGTTCACCACGGCCACCCGCACCCCGTTCGGCGCGTACGACAGCAGCACGGACACCTGCGCGCCGCCGGCGTGCTTGTGCGCGTTGGTCAGGCCCTCCTGGACGACCCGGTAGGCGGTCTGCTCGGCCTCGCCGGTGAACTCCTGCCGGCTGCCGCTGACCGTCAGCGTCACCGCCATCCCGGCCGCGCGGGACTGGTCCACCAGCCGGGGCAGCCCGGCCAGCGAGTCCGGTTCCGGCTGCCGCGCGTCGTCCATCCGCAGCACCCCGAGGATCTCGCGCAGCTCGTTCAGCGCCTGCCGGCCCACCTCGCCCATCAGCTTGGCGCTCTGCGCGGCCTTCTCCGGGTCCTTGACGACGATCCGCTCCAGCGCCCCGGAGTGCACCACCATCAGCGACACCCGGTGCGCCACCACGTCGTGCATCTCCCGGGCGATCCGGGTGCGCTCCTCCAGCCGGGCCCGGCGGGCGCGTTCCTGCGCCTGCTCGGCCAGCAGGTCCAGTTCGGTCTCCAGGCCGTGCGCGCGGTCCTGGAGCGACTCGATCAGCCGCCGCCGCGCACCCACGTACAGTCCGGTCACCACCGGAGCGACCGTCAGTCCGACCGCCACCATCAGCGACAGCACGATCTGGCCCCACAGCGGCGGCGGCTCCACCGGCGACGAGTCGCCGCCGGTCATCAGCGACACCGCCATCACGGCGGCCGCCTCGGCGAAGGCCAGGGTGGACAGCGCCACCACCCGCCGGCGCCGCGAGGGCCACTCCCAGGTCGACGCCAGCGTGTACAGCGACACCACCAGCAGCAGTACGCCCAGCATCCCGGGCATCACCAGCAGCGTCACCAGCACCGGGACGGCCGGCCAGCGCCGGCGCAGCACCAGCGAGCCGCCGGCCACCGTGCCGAGCACCGCTATCGCGATCGCGCCCGCGGTGCTCACGTGCATCCGGGAGGAGAGGAAGGCGATCGTGCTGACCGCGCACTCGAGCGCGGCGAGCAGCGCCAGCCCGATGTCCAGGAAGGCGCTGCGCGGCCGCTTCCACCACCAGAACGACCGGACCGGCACGCGCTCCCCAGGCGACTTGCTCATGCCCCACAGCGTAAGCGGCAACCCCCTCCCCTCCCCACCGGGATTGCCCGGTACACCCTTCGCACCCGCCAAGTGGTCCAGACCACGGGTGGTTTTCGACAGCCCTGTCCGCCATCCGGCCACCTCTCGGACAGCACTGGCCCCGACACCTATGCTGGTCGCGTCGGACAGCGCGGTCCGCACGCGTCACACCCGCCACACCGTGTGGAAACGTGACGATGAGCCGTTGCCGAACCCCACCACCACAGGGAGCCAGCCGTGACCGCTCCGGTCCCCACCCCGGCGGACAGCCCCACGCCCGTCGTCGCCGACAATGCCGCCCTGCGTGCGGACATCCGCCGCCTCGGCGACCTGCTCGGCGAGACGCTGGTCCGCCAGGAAGGCCCCCAGCTGCTGGGCCTGGTCGAGCAGGTCCGCCTGCTCAGCCGCACCGACGGCGAGGCCACCGCCGAACTCCTCTCCGACATCGACCTGGACACCGCCGCCAAGCTGGTCCGGGCGTTCTCCACCTACTTCCACCTCGCCAACGTCACCGAGCAGGTGCACCGCGGCCGCGAGTTCGCCACCCGCCGCGCCCGCGAGGGCTCGCTGCTCGCGCAGACCGCCGACCAGCTCGCCGAGGCCGACGCCAAGCACCTCCAGGACACCCTGGCCCACCTCGCGGTCCGCCCGGTCTTCACCGCGCACCCCACCGAGGCCGCCCGCCGGAGCGTCCTCAACAAGCTGCGCCGGATCGGCGAGCTCCTCGACCGCATCCACCGCGACGAGGTCACCTCCGGCCTGGCCGCCGCCGACCAGGCCCGCACCAGCAGCGCCAAGCGCTCCGCCGACCGCCGTCTGGCCGAGGTCATCGACCTGCTCTGGCAGACCGACGAGCTGCGCATCGCCCGCCCGGAGCCCACCGACGAGGCCCGCAACGCCGTCTACTACCTGGACGAGCTCTACCGCGAGGCCGTCCCCGAGGTCCTGGAGGAACTGCACGAGGAGCTCGCCCGGGTCGGCCTCAGCCTGCCCGACGGCGTCCGGCCGCTGACCTTCGGCACCTGGATCGGCGGCGACCGCGACGGCAACCCCAACGTCACCCCGCGGGTCACCTGGGACGTCCTCAACCTCCAGCACGAGTACGGCATCAAGGACGCGCTCGCCGCGATCGACGACCTGCGCAACACCCTCTCCACCTCCGAGCGGCTGGCCGGCGCCTCGGTCGAGCTGCTCGCCTCGCTCAACACCGACCTGCACCTGCTCCCCGAGCTCAGCCCGCGCTACAAGCGGATGAACGCCGAGGAGCCCTACCGCCTCAAGGCCACCTGCATCCGGCTCAAGCTGGAGAACACCCGCGAGCGGCTGGCCGGCGGCACCCCCCACGTCGAGGGCCGCGACTACCTCGGCACCCGCGAGCTGATCGCCGACCTGCGGCTGATCCAGGAATCGCTGCGCGCCCACCGCGGCGAGCTGATCGCCGACGGCCGCCTCGCCCGTGCCATCCGCACCGTCGAGGCCTTCGGCCTCCAGCTCGCCACCATGGACGTGCGCGAGCACGCCGAGGCCCACCACCACGCCCTCGGCCAGCTCTTCGACCGGCTCGGCGAGGAGGCCTGGCGCTACGCCGACATGCCCCGCGAGTACCGGCAGAAGCTGCTCGCCAAGGAGCTCCGCTCGCGCCGCCCGCTCGCCCCCACCCCGGCCCCGCTGGACGAGGCGGGCACCAAGACCCTCGGCGTCTTCAGCACCATCCGCGAGGGCTTCGAGCGCTTCGGCGACGAGATCGTCGAGAGCTACATCATCTCGATGTGCCAGGGCGCCGACGACGTCTTCGCCGCCACCGTGCTGGCCCGCGAAGCCGGCCTGATCGACCTGCACGCGGGCATCGCCAAGATCGGCATCGTGCCGCTGCTGGAGACCACCGAGGAACTCCAGCAGGCCGACCGCATCCTCGACGAGATGCTCTCCGACCCGTCCTACCGCCTGCTCGTCTCGCTGCGCGGCGACATCCAGGAGGTCATGCTCGGCTACTCCGACTCCTCCAAGTTCGGCGGCATCACCACGTCCCAGTGGGAGATCCACCGCGCCCAGCGCCGGCTGCGCGACGTCGCCCACCGCTACGGCATCCGGCTGCGCCTGTTCCACGGCCGCGGCGGCACCGTCGGCCGCGGTGGCGGCCCCTCCCACGAGGCCATCCTGGCCCAGCCCTGGGGCACCCTGGAGGGCGAGATCAAGGTCACCGAGCAGGGCGAGGTCATCTCCGACAAGTACCTGCTCCCCTCCCTCGCCCGGGAGAACCTGGAGCTGACCATCTCCGCCACGCTCTCCGCCTCCGCACTGCACACCGCGCCGCGCCAGGCCCCCGAGTCGCTGGCCCGCTGGGACGCCGCCATGGACCAGGTCTCCGAGGCCGCCCACACCTCCTACCGCGCCCTGGTCGAGCAGGAGGACCTGCCGAAGTACTTCTTCGCCGCCACCCCGGTCGACCAGCTCGCCTCGCTGCACCTGGGCTCCCGCCCGTCCCGCCGCCCCGACTCCGGCGCCGGCCTGGACGGCCTGCGGGCCATCCCGTGGGTGTTCGGCTGGACCCAGTCCCGGCAGATCGTCCCCGGCTGGTACGGCGTCGGCTCCGGCCTGGCCGCCGCCCGCGCGGCGGGCCTGGGCGACGTGCTGGACGAGATGTACGGCGAGTGGCACTTCTTCCGCAACTTCCTGTCCAACGTCGCCATGACGCTGGCCAAGACCGACCTGCGGATCGCCGCCCACTACGTCGAGCAGCTGGTGCCCGGCGAGCTGCGCCACGTCTTCGACGAGATCAAGGCCGAGCACGCCCTGACCCTGCGCGAGGTGCTCCGACTCACCGGCGAGAGCGAACTGCTGGAGCACAATCCGGTGCTGAAGCAGACCTTCGCGGTCCGCGACGCCTACCTCGACCCGATCTCCTACCTCCAGGTCGCGCTGCTGCGCCGCCAGCGCGAGGAGCTCTCGGCCGGACGCCACGACGACCCGCTGCGCGCCCGCGCGCTGCTGCTGACCGTCAACGGCATCGCCGCCGGCCTGCGCAACACCGGCTGACGGCCGGACCAGCGAACGGCCGAGGGCCGGTGTCCCGTCCGGGACACCGGCC
>NZ_JBHUAF010000391.1:0-8169 GCF_042789895.1 Kitasatospora sp. NPDC056783 | reverse complement strand
GGGTGCCCCCGCAGCACCCCGGGCCGGTCCGCGTACCGGTCGCCCTCCGCCTCACCCCGCCGCCAGAGCGGCAGGACCGCCACCGGCCGCGGCTCGGCGGGCTCAGGCATCGTGCCCCGTCCTTCTCCGGTCCCCCGCCAGCGAGTCCTCCAGTCGCGCCAGCAACCGCCGGAACCGCTCGGTGTCCTGCTCCGTCATCCGTCCCTCGGGCAACGCCCCCGGCCGCTCGGCCGTCCTCTCGTCCATGCGCCCGAGGCTAGGCGATGACGATCAATGGGCGATAAACGCGCGTTCGGGCGAAAAGCACTTGCCCGGTGCGGTTCGGCCCGGAAGCATCCCCCGTCATGACGACCCATCGGAACGATCCGACGCCCTCGCGCCCCCGTCCGGTGGCCCTGGTGACCGGCGTGGGCCGGACGGTCGGCATCGGCGCCGGGATCGCCGGGCGGCTCGCGGCCTCCGGGTGGGACCCCGCCTTCACCTACTGGACGGCCTACGACCGGCGGATGCCCTGGGGCGCCGAGGAGTCCGCGGCCGCGGAGATCGCCCGCGGCCTGCGCGAGCACGGTGCCCGCGCCGTCCCGGTCGAGGCCGACCTCGCCGATCCGCAGGCGCCCGCACGGGTCTTCGCCGAGGCCGAGCGGCGGCTCGGGCCGGTCACCGCGCTGGTGCTGTGCCACTGCGAATCCGTCGACTCCGGCCTGCTGGACACCACGGTCGAGAGCTTCGACCGGCACTTCGCGGTCAACGCGCGCGCCACCTGGCTGCTGGTCCGGGAGTTCGGGCGCCGCTTCACCGGTGCTCCGGGCAGCGGCCGGATCGTCGCGCTGACCAGCGACCACACCGTGGGCAACCTCCCGTACGGCGCCAGCAAGGGCGCCCTGGACCGCATCGTGCTCGCGGCCGCCCAGGAGTTCGCCGGCCTCGGGGTGACCGCCAATGTCGTCAACCCGGGCCCGGTGGACACCGGTTGGATGGACCAGGACGACCGGGAGGAGCTGCGCGGGCGGACACCGCTGGGCCGGCTCGGCACCCCGCAGGACGCGGCTCACCTGGTGGACTTCCTCTGCTCACCGCAGGGGCAGTGGGTCAACGGGCAGCTGCTGATGAGCAACGGAGGTCTGGCGTAGGCCCCCGGGGACGGGAGATCCACATCTCGCAACCTCCGCTCACCGCAACCGAGTTGACTTCCATCCGGGCGCGAAACGGACGGGGGCAAATCACCGATCGGGCTGCGCGTCCCGGCCGGGCCGATGGAGACTTGCGGGCGGCACGGGGGCGGGAGTCAGCGGCTCAGCGGCGCCTCCGTGACGTCAACGAGAGACAGGAGCTGCACATCCCATGAGCAAGCGCACCTCTCGCACGGTCGCCGCGGTCATCGCCGCGGCCACGGCCACGGCCCTCGCCGCCGGTTCGGCACCGGCGGTCGCCGGCCCCTCCTCGGGGAGCATCTCGATCGAGTCACCGCCCACCGAGCCCGGCACGTACTCCAGGGAGCTCAAGGCCGTCAACGGCAACGGGGACAGCGTCTCCGAGATCATCGTCGGGGACCTCGCCGGCAACGGCCCCATCAGGACGTACCTCCTGCTCTGGACGGACGGGGCGCTCACCACGCTCCCGCCGCTACCCGGCGGCACCGGCGGGAGCGCGACCGGGATCAACAACTCCCTGACCGTCGTCGGGACTTCCGGAACACAGGCGGGCGACCACCCGCACGCGGCGCGCTGGACCGCGCCGACCACGCCGAACACGCCGAACACGCCGGTAGAACTGCTTCCGCTGCCCGGTGACACGATGGCGGCCCCGGCCGCCATCGGTGACGACGGCACCGCGGTGGGATCCTCCTGGGACGCGTCCGCGAAGCACGCGGTGGCGTGGCCGCCCAACGGCGCGCCCGTCGCCCTGCCGCCGCTTCCGGGCGACACCGAGAGCGCTGCCGTCGCCGTCAACAGCTCGGGCACGGCGGTCGGTTACTCGTATCCGGCCGGAGCCCTCGGCTCCCCACGGGCGGTCATCTGGAGCTCCGACGGGACCGCCGCCCCACTCGATCCGCCGGCCGGCTTCGCCAGCAGCGGCGCGACCCGCATCACCGACTCCGGCATCGTGATCGGGAGCGGCCGGGCGGGCGGCGCCTCGACGCCCGACCACGCCCTCGTCTGGGACGCTTCCGGCACCGTCGCCGATCTGGGCGCGGCGAGCGAGGCGAAGGCCGTCAACAACGCCGGGACCGTGGTGGGCCGCCGGGGAGGACAGGCCGCGCGCTGGTCCGTCGACGGCACGCCGGTGCCGCTCGCGCCGACCGCGTTGACGAGCACCGCGACCGGGATCAACGACCAGGGCGTCGTCGTCGGGTACACCAGTGACCCGCCGCCGACCCGCGCCCAGTTCTACGCGCAGCTCTGGAACCCGGACGGCTCCCTCGGCGCGCTTCCCCCGTGGTCGCCGGACTTCCCCTACGCCACCCCGTCCTTCGTCACCAACAGTGGGATCGTCGTGGGTGAGCTCCTCCTCCGCGGCCTCGCGTACTACGGCAGGCCGTTCACGATGCGCTGGCGCCTGTAGGGCCTGCGGCGCCGGTCACCGGGCCGGCGCCGCGTCCAGCAGCATCCCGGCCGCCTCCTTCGCGTCGGCGGCGGCCGTCGGATCGCCGTGCACGGCGGCGCCGGTGATCGCCCCCTCGGCCAGCAGGGTCAGGTGGACGGCCGTGGCGGGCGGGGCTCCGGCGGCCTCGGCCAGGGCCGCGAGGTAGCTGCCGAACTCGGTCTTGTGGTGCCGGGCGGCGGCCACCACGCCGGGACTGGTGGCGCCCAGTTCGCCGAGCGCGTTGACGAAGGCGCAGCCCCGGAAGCCGGGTTCGGCGAACCACCGGCCGAGCCAGTCGAAGACCGCGAGCAACTGCCCCCGGGGGGATCCGCCGGTGCGGGAGACGTACTCGGCGAGGCTCGCCCGCCAGCGGCCGTCGCGGCGCAGCAGGTAGGCCTCGACGAGATCGCCCTTGGACGGGAAGTGCTGGTAGACGCGGCGCATGGTCAGGCCGGAGGCGGCCCGGACGGCGTCCATGCCGACCGCCTGGACGCCCTGGCCGTAGAACAGCTCCTCGGCGGCGTCGAGGATCCGGGTCCGCGGGTCTTCCTGCTCCATCTGCCGTGCCCTTTGCGTGAGAACGATGGTTCTCCTATCGTAGCCAGAGCGATGAGAACGATCGTTCTCATCGACGGAACGCCCATGCCGAGGAGCGACCCCATGCCCGAGAACGACACCGGACGGCGCCCGCCCCTGCCCCCGTTCACCGAGGAGACCGCCCGCCGGAAGGTGCGGGCCGCCGAGGACGCCTGGAACACCCGCGACCCCCAGCGGGTCGCCCTCGCCTACACACCGGACAGCCGCTGGCGCAACCGCTCCGAGTCCCTCACCGGGCGCGAGCGAATCGCCGCCTTCCTCACCCGCAAGTGGCGGCGCGAGCTGGACTACCGGCTGGTCAAGGAGCTCTGGGCGTACGGCGGCGACCGCATCGCGGTCCGCTTCGCGTACGAGTGGCACGACGGGGCGGGCCGTTGGTACCGCTCCTACGGCAACGAGAACTGGGAGTTCGACCGGAACGGCCTGATGGCCCACCGGCACGCCTCCATCGACGACCTGCCGATCAGCGCCGAGGAGCGCCTGTTCCACTGGCCGCTCGGCCGCCGCCCCGACGACCACCCGGGGCTCACCGAACTCGGCCTCTGAGCGACAGCCGGGGGCGGGAGGCACCCTCCGACGGAAGGCGCGCGGCGAGCGGCGAGCGGCGACTACCGGTCCGCCGCGGCCCCCTGGGCGAGCATCACCTTGCGCAGCAGCCCGGCCAGCGTGTGCCGCTCCTCCTCGGAGAGCACCCCCAGCAGCCGCCGCTCCTCCCGGCCCACCACGTCCAGGGCCTCCCGCCAGGCGTCGCGCCCGGCCTCGGTCAAGGCGATGTCGACCTTCCGGCGGTCCTCCGTGGACGGCGTGCGCAGGACGAATCCGCGCCGCTCCAGCGCCTCCAGCCGGCCGGTGACCGAGGCCGGGGCGAGGTTGAGGTCCGCCCGCAGGTCGGAGGGGGCGGCATGGCCGCCGCGCCCGGCGAGCACGTGCAGGGTGTCGAACTCGTGCTTGTGCAGGCCGTAGTCGGCGACGCCCTGTTCGCGGACCCGGCCGAGGTGGCGGGTGAGCCGCGACATGCGGGTGACGGAGGCCTCGATGTCCGGGTCGAGGCCGGGCAGCACCGGCTGCCAGCGGTCGACGTGGCCGTCCGTCCAGTCCCGGAGCTCCGCCCCGTCGGGGGTCGGAGTGTGCTGCTGGGGAGGGTGCTCGGCCATGGGAGGAGTCTACAAACCGTAGAACCACGGCGCCAAAATATTCGTTGCCGAAATTTCGTCACCGAAATACAGTGCGCGGCGTGACTCGACACCCCTTGCGCCTGGGCGGCTTCCGCCTGCTCCTCGCCGGCCGGACGGTCTCCACCCTCGGCGACGCGGTCGTCCCGGCCGCCCTCGCCATCTCCATCACCCGCGCCACCGGCTCCTCCGCCTCGCTCGCCCTGGTCCTGGGCTGCGCGATGGTGCCGAGGCTGCTCCTGCTGCCGGTCGGCGGGGTGGTCGGGGACCGCGTCAACCCCCGGCTGGTCGCCCTCGTCACCGACCTGGTCCGGGCCGTCGCCCAGCTGACGGTCGGCCTGGAACTGCTCGGCGGGCACCCGAGCCTGTCCCACATCGCGGCCGCCTCGGCGGTCGGCGGCACCGCCTCCGCCTTCGCCATGCCCACCGCCTCGCCGCTCGTCGTGGCCGCCGTCCCGGGCACGCTGCGGCTGCGGGCCAACGCCCTGCTCGGCACGGCGACCGGCGCCGCCCAGCTGGCCGGCCCGGCACTCGCCGGCGTCCTGGTGTACACCGCCGGACCGGGCTGGGCGTTCGTGCTCGACGGCGCCTCCTTCGCGCTCAGCGCGGCCCTGCTCACCCGGCTGCGCGTCGACCACTCCCCCGGCGAACCGCGCTCGCTGCGCCGGGACCTCACCGAGGGCTGGCGCGAGGTGCGCTCCCGGGACTGGTACTGGACCAGCCTGATCGCCCACGGGGTGTGGAACGGCGCGAGCGCCGTGCTGCTCACCCTCGGCCCGCTGATCGCCGCCACCCGGCTCGGCGGCGACGGCACCTGGGTGGCGCTGACCCAGGCGGGCGCGGTGGGCCTGCTGGCCGGCTCGCTGATCGCCGGCCGGCTGCGGCCCCGCCGCCCGGTGCTGGCCGGCAACCTCGCCCTGGCGCTGTACGGGCTGCCGCTGGCCGCGCTCGCCGCCCCGGCCCCGGCGCCGGTCGCGGTGGCCGCCCAGGCGGTGGCGATGGCCGGGCTGGGCTTCCTCAACCCGGTCTGGAAGACGGTGGTCCAGCAGGACTTCCCGGCCGGGACGCTGGCCCGGGTCACCTCGTACGACTGGCTGCTCTCGCTGGCCGCCGCCCCGCTCGGGTACGTCCTGGCCCCGCTGGCCGCCGGCGCCTGGGGCGACCGGGTGCCGCTGCTGACGGCGGCCGGCCTGGTGACGCTGGTCTGCGCGGGCACGGCGGCGGTGCCCGGGGTACGGCGGTACGGCGCCCGGGCGAGCGCCCCGCAGGCTCCCGGGCCGGCGACCGAACGGCCACCGGCCCGGGCCCGGGAGCGGAGGGAGGACCAGGAGGAGAAGCAGCGGGCCCGGCCCGGGGACCGGACCCGATCCGGGGTCACTCCCTGACCGGCGCCGCTCAGTTCCAGATGCCGCTGATGTCGCTCGCGGTGGCCGCGTTGCCCGCGTGGCCGGAGGTGCCCGCCAGGTCCTCCAGAGTGCGCAGCACGTCGTAGTGGTTGTAGGTGGCGGAGCTGGTGCTGCCCGGGGTCACGTGGGCACCGTAGACGACGGTCGGGATGCGGTTGCCGGACAGCTTGTTGTCCTCGTCGAAGGTGACGACCAGCAGGCTGTTGTGGCTCTGCGCCCAGGTGGCGTACGCGCCGAGGTTGTTCTTGATCCAGGTGTCGCCGGTGCCGACCGAGCAGTCGTGCATGTCGCTGCACAGGTTCGGCACGACGAAGGAGACGTTCGGCAGGGTGCTGTAGTCGGCCGGGAACTGGGCGAAGGTCTTGGCGCTGCTGACCGGGACGTTGCCGAAGCCGAACCAGGGGTTGTGCTTCTGCGCGTAGTTGCCGCTGCTGCACACCGTGCTGCCCTGGCTGGGCAGGGTCTCGTTGTAGCTGGCCCAGGTCTTGCCGGCGGCGATCACCTCGGAGGCCAGGTTGGCGCTCTGGAAGCCGCCGACCGTCACACAGCTGTCGTCGACGCGACCCTGGGTGGAGCCGGAGAACAGGGCGTAGTAGTTCGGCTCGCTCGGGTGGGTGATGCCGTAGGACTGGGTGAGGTTGGCGCCGCCCGCGACCAGGGTGTTGAGGTACGGCGCGCTGCTGCTGCCGATGACCTGGGAGTAGGCGTGGTTCTCCATCACCACGACGACGATGTGGTCGGGCGCGGGCAGGGCGGCCGCCTGCGCGGTGGAGGCGGTCGCGGCCCACAGGCCGGCGGAGGCGGCGACCAGGGCGACGGCGGAGCCGATCGCGGTCGCGGTGCGGCGGGAGCGGGGGTTCAGGGGCTTCGTGGACGAAGTCATGACAAATCCTCGGGTAGGGAACGGCCCGAACAGCATCGGGCGCTCCCGTCGACGCGGGTAGACGACAGCAGGTGAAACCTTGACCCCGCGACGGGAAACGAACGGTGCGGCCACCCGGGTCGCCACCGACAACGAGAAATGCGGGCGAACCGGTTCACATTGCCAGCGGCCGCCCGACCGGTGATAGTGATCTTGGAACGGCGCGGTCCGACGCCGCGTCAGCTTGAGAGAGAACCGAGGAACATGGCGAAGACCAGCCTTCTGCGTCCCCTCGCGGTGGCCGCCGCCGGCGCCGTCCTGGTGGCGACCGGAGCCCTGCCCGCCGCGGCCGCCGACCGGGACGCGACCGACACGGCCGCCCCCGACCTCGCCGGGGTGCGCGCCGCCCTCCAGGCCACCACCGCGGCCGGCGCCCCGGGCGCCTTCGCGGTGATCCGCGACCACGGCGGCAAGGAGCGCACCGACTCGGTGAACGTCGGCCTCGCCGACCTGGACGGGACCCCGATGAACTCCTCGTGGAGGTTCCGGGTCGGCAGCAACAGCAAGATGTTCGCCGCCGTTCTCGTGATGCAGCTGGCGGAGGAGGGCCGGATCGACCTCGACCGGCCGCTGCGCGAGTACCTGCCCGAAGGCACCCTGCCGGCGGACTGGACGATGACGGGCCGTCAGGTGATGGAGCACCGGGCGGGCGTCTACGACCACACCAACGACCTGCTGGAGCAGGCCGGCGAGGAGACCACCAGCGCGTTCGAGGCGCGCATCCGCACCAAGGTGTACGACCCCCGCGAGCTGGTGGCGATGTCCGTCGGGCACGGCCCGCAGTACACCCCCGGCACCCGCTACTCGTACTCCAACACCGACTTCGTGCTGATGGGCCTGGCGGTCGAGCACCTCACCGGACAGCCGTACCCGGAGGTGCTGAACGAGCGGATCATCCAGCCGCTCGGGCTGCGCAAGACCTCCTTCGTGGTACCCGACCAGCAGATCCGCGGCGCCCACGTCACCGGCTACCTCAGCAACGACGACCGCACCAAGCCGCTGCTGGACTCCACCGAGCAGACCGGCTCCTGGGTGTGGAGCGCCGGGGCCGTCATCTCCAGCGCCGAGGACCTCGACCGCTTCCTCACCGCGCTGATGGCCGGCGGCGAGGGCGGGCTGGTCTCGGACGCCTCGCTCCGGCAGATGACCGCCGCCCTGCCCACGCCCACCGCGAAGATCTCCTACGGCCTCGGCCTGCGCCGGATCACGCTCTCCTGCGGGGACGTGTACGGGCACGGCGGCATCGTGCAGGGCTTCAACAGCCAGTCCTTCACGACCCCGGACGGCCGGCGCAGCGTGGTGGTCTTCGCCAACGCCTCCAACAACGGCTCGGTGACCCAGGGGCTGATGAACACGCTGGAGCCGGCCTTCTGCGGCAAGCAGCCCACCGCCGCCCCGCGCACGGGCTTCGCCCCGGCGTCGGCTCCGGTCGGCTCGCTGCCGGTGGTGGAGGACACCCGGATCTGACCGGACCCGGCCGGTCGTACCG
>NZ_JBHUAF010000390.1:0-8194 GCF_042789895.1 Kitasatospora sp. NPDC056783 | reverse complement strand
CACGCGCCGCGAGCACGAAGTCATCACCGAGACGAGCATTGACCGCATCGCCAAGGGACTAACCATCTGGATGGCGGGCCGCAACCGCCCCGGCGGCCCGACCAGACAGTTCAACGACTTCTAAAACACGGCCTAGCGGCCCCGCACGCGCTTGCCCGCGTCGTAGCCGATCGCCTCACCGCCCTGGTGACTGCGGGCCGACTGCGAGTCCAACACCGCCGCCGAGGCTGCGGATCCCGCCCGTCCGTCACCCGGACCCGCTCGCGCAGCACGTCGTGGACCCGGTTCCACGTGCCGTCGGCCGTCCAGGCGCGGAACTACCGGTAGGCCACGTCCCACGTCGCGAGATCGTGCGGCACCAGCCGCCAGGCACATCTGCTGACCAGTACGTACAACACGGTGTCCACAACCAGCCTGCGCGGGAACTTCAGAGGACGGCCACCCCGACGCGGGTCCCGCTCCGGCAGCAGAGGCTCGATCACCAACCACTGGGCATCCGTCAACGATGAGTCGTAGGAAGGCTTGCACGCGCAGACACACATGGCGGTGATCGTCGCGGATGCCTCGCCCGTGACTATCACCGCCAGTGCATCACGTCACGAAGTTGATCAATCACCCAACACTTTCTCAGGCACATGGCGCTCCTCGCGTGTGGTGTCCGAACGGGACGAGACTGGGGAGAACGGACCTTTCGAGCACTTCCCGGGCGATGGCGAGGACGTCCTCCAGTTTGCCGCGGAGGTGCGTGGGCAGGGCTGCGGAACCCAGTGCGCAGGCGGCGAGGACCTGTTCGAGCTCGGTCGTTCTATCGGGTTCGAGATAGTCGAGGACGCCTTCGTGGGCGAGGAGTTCGCGCAGTGCATAGCCGTCACTGATCTCACTCGCTCGGCTGGACAGTTGCTTGATCAGCTTTCGGGCGGCAGACGGCTCCGGGCCAGCGGCGTCGATCGCGGTGAGGGAGAGGCGGGTGGTGAATACGGCCAGGCCCTCGTTCGGCTTGAGGGCGAGGCAGTGGTCGATTGCCGTGTCGGTGGCATATCGGTCATCGGGGCGGCACAGCGCGGAGAGCACAGTGGTGACGGCGTCCTCCCACGGCTCGCCCGGCTCGGTGGCGGCCAGCAGGGCGAGGGCGCCGGGCAGGTCATTGCTGGTCATTGAGGCGAGGACGGCTACCTGGCGGCCGTCGAGGATGCGCCGACCGATGCCGCGGTGCTTCTCGATGTGGTGCAGGGCGTCCGTCCAGCGGCCGGCGGTGGTGAGGGCGCGGGTGCCGTCGGCGATGACGACGCGCCACAGCCACTGGCGGACTTCGTGGCGCTGTTGGTCGGTTTCGGTGAGGCGGGCGGGGACGGTGAGGCCGTCGAGGGCGGTCTCGTTGGCGGTGGTGACTGCGTGGTAGAGGTCGAGGAGGAGCTGGTGGCCGCGCTGGTAGTGGCCGGCACGAATGTGGAGGCGGGCGAGGTTGACGACGGGCTCCAGGCCGCGGATGGCGCTCGTCGTGGGGAGCGGGCCACGGGTGAGGTGGAGGGCGGCGTGGCGGTGGCAGAGCTCGCGGGCGTAGTCGGGAAGGGCGAGGTCGGAGGCGAGGAGGGCGGCCTGGTTGAAGACGGTGGAGGCCAGGCCCGGGTCGTTCTGCCGGGAGGCCGTGTCGGCCAGCTCGGTGAGCCGGCCGACACGGGCGTTCAGCGGCAGGCACGCGGGCCGGTGACGGGCGACCAGCGGGAAGCGCTGGGCGATCGGTCCGGTCGGGTGCACGCGGGCTACTCCCAGATGACGGTGATCGGGTGGTGGGGGCGGTCCAGGACGAAGCGGCCGGCGGCCGGGTCCGCGGTGGCGGGGGTGTCCGGGAGTTCGAAGCGCAGGGGTCGGCTGCGGAAACCGGTGTTCCAGGTGCGGATCTGGTCGGCGACGAGGCTGGCGAGGGCGGCGCCCGTCGGGCCGTGGCCGATGACGCCGGTCTCGTAGGTCTTGCGGCCGTCGGGGCCGGGCTCGCCGGGGCGCAGGGCGAGGTAGGCGAGGGAGCCGTCGTCCACGGTGGCCATGGCGCCCCAGCCGAACATGGGGTTCACGCCGCGTTCGTGGGCGTTGCCGGTGACGCTCATCCGCATGAGGGAGTTGGGGAGGGTGAGGGCCAGCCACAGGTCCTGGTACTCGTAGGTGGTGCCGGCCGGGATGGTGACACCGGTCCAGACGTCGTGGCGCTCGGTGTCGAGGATACCGAGCAGCAGGTCGGCGTCGACCGCGTCGGTCTGGTCCTTGTGGACCTGGAGGGTGACGTCGCCCTCGTGGGTGAGGGCGACGGTGCGGCGGGCGTCGTCCATGCTGCCGCGCAGCGGCATGAAGACGGCGAGCTGGTCGTCGACGGACACCCAGCTGTTCTCGCCGCGTTCGAAGGCGATGGTGCGCGAGGCGGTGCCGCGCAGGCGCAGGGGCAGGACGATCCGTGCGCTGCGTTTGACCTGCTGGAGCCAGGTGGTGGGCATTTCGCTGGTGCTCACGGTGGCGATCAGCCGATCGAACGGAGCGGCGTCGGGGTGGCCGAGGGCGCCGTCGCCGAGGATCACGTCGACGTTGGTGATCCCGGCGTCCGCGAGGTGCTTGCGGGCGCCGTCGACGAGGTCGTCGTCCACGTCGACGGCGACGACGCGCCCGTCGGGGCCGACGATGGTGGCCAGGTAGGCGGCGTTGACGCCGGTCCCGGCCCCGGCCTCGAAGACGCGCTCGCCGGGCCGGGCGCCGAGTTGCTCCAGCATCAGGGCGACGATCGCGGGCTGGGAGGCGGCGCTGATCTGGGTGCCGGACCCATCGGTCTTGGTGTAGGTGGGGTTGTCCGCGTAGGCGGTCTCCAGGGGGAAGCCGGGCAGGAAGTGCTCGCGGGCGACGGTGCGGAAGGCGGCCTCGACCGCGTCGGTACGGATGGCGCCCTGGGCGAGCAGGCGGTCGGTGAGGCTGCTGCGCAGCTGCTCGACGGGGGTGGCAGTGTTGTTGCTGAGAGTAGTCACGTGGGCGACCCTAGTGGTTGTGCGGATGGTGGGCTGCGAGGGCGTGGGGCCCTCGCCGGAATGGAAGACGGTGTCCAACGCGCGTGCAGCGGCCGCGGATTGGTGTTCGACGGGTACGCTGGCGCGGTTGGCGTGGAAGATCATCAGGTGGGCGAGGACGGCGCGCAGTCCGCGGGTGAGGCGGCCGTCGCGGGCCAGGCGGACGAGGTTCTGTCCGGTCTCCTCGAAGGCGTCGACCCAGTCGGTGTGTCCGGCGAGCGGCTCTCCGGGGCGGGAGAGTTGGCGGGGGTCGAGGGTCATGAGGCGGCGCATCGTGGTGGTCAGGGCAGCGGCCCGTTCGGGTGCGAAGGGCGGAGGCGCGGGGCGTTCGGCGGCGAACTTGGCCCAGACGTCGCCCTGTTCGTACCAGTCGAGGCCGGCGGCGCGGAGCATGGCGGAGACGAGCACGACGAAGGTCTCGCTGCGGCCGAGTGCGGGCGGGTCGGGCTTGGCGGCGCGGGCCATGAGGCATCGGCTGTCGGTGTGGAAGAGCCGGTGGGCGATCTCCATGGCCTCGGCGCCGCCGAACGCGTCGGTCTCCGGTTCGTAGACCACGGTGACCCAGCCCGAGACGAGTCCGACGTCGGCCAGGGTGTCCAGGAGCCCGGTGACGACGGGGGCGGGGGCGGCGGCGCGGTAGCGCAGCCGTAGTCCCTTCTTGCGCATGTACCACCAGTCCTCCAGCGCGCCGGAGTTCTGGGCGTGAGCGAGGACGGGGGACAGGTGATGGGCGGCGATCTGTTCGACGGTGCCGGGGTCGGCGAAGGTGAGGTCGTGCTGGATCCAGCCGGTGGTCATCGAAGGAGTCCTTGGTCAGGAAGTCAGGAGGCAGGCGTCCCAGCAGGTCGCCGGCGTGGTGCCGGTGGCGGGGGCGAGCAGAGCAAGGGCCGTACCGGCGGCACCCTCCAGGAACCCAGGCCCTGCCGTCGTCAGGAGGTGGTGTGCCTGTTCGTCGGGGTTGGTGCGGGGCGGATGGGCGGTATCGAGGAGCAGTGCGGCGGCCGTTCGCAGGCGGGCCGCGTTGCGGGGGAGGGCGTCGGTGGCGGCGCGGTGGGCGATGTGGGCGAGCCCGGCGTAGCCATGGCAGGCGGACAGGTCGGTGGTCGCGGCGAGCGCCTTCGGGTCAGCCAGCGTGGTGGCGAGGGCTTGCTCGGCGTCGCGGCGTAGATGCTGGTCGCCGAGGGCGAGGGCGGCGAGTTGTTGGGCGCGTGCGACGCCTGCGGTGCCGTAGCACCAGCTCGGCCTCTGCGGCGCCAGCGGCCGGTGGTTGAGGTCATTCAGGTGTGTGGGTGTGATCCAGTAGGGCCAGGCGTGGCCGTCACGCCAGCGCTCCAGCCAGGACAGAACGGCGCGGATCGCCTCGCGCTGGCCGTCGACCTCGATGCCGCGGCGCAGTGCGAGAGCCAGCAGTGCGAGCGGGCCCGCGATGCCGTGCGCCACGCCGGTGTTGGCGTGCCCGCCGGGGAAGCGCTCGTCCGGCGTGCCGGAGGGGCCGTCCATGGTCCACCAGCCGGGCAGTGCTCGGCCGTTGTGTTTCACGTCGGCCGTGAGGCGGACGAGGTAGCCGAGGACCCGGTGGATCGCCTCGCCGTCTGGGGCGCGGCGGAGAAGCACCGCGCCGACGCCGGCCAGGCCGCGGATGGCGTCGAACTCGGCCAGCGCCGGTAGGTCGCCCCGGGTGATCCGGGCGAGGGCTTCATCGCAGCGGCGCAGGGTGTCGCCGGCGACGACGTTGTCCAGGTGGGCGAGGGCGCTGCTGTAGGAGCCGGGTCGTGTCTGTGCGGCGCAGGCGAGAGCGTGTGCGAGGGCCGGAGCGCCGTAGTGCAGGTAGCTGTCCGGGCCGCTGGTCACCGGACCCTTGGTCGCGGTGGCCAGCCAATCACGTACCGGCTCCCATGGGCCTCGGCCGGTGGCGGCGCGTTCGATGTGGAGCAGAGCGATGCCGGGTGCGCCGTGGGCGAGGGACTGGCGCCACTGTGGGCGTGAGGACCAGGCGGACGCTACGACCTCGGGGTCGGCGAGGAGTTCGGCGATCCGGTCGGATAGTTGGGCAGCGGGGTGCGGGGTGGTCACCGGTCACCGTCCCGGGAGAGGCGGGCGAGGGCGGCGGCGCGGGCCAGGTAGAGGACTTGGGCTTCGTCGTCGAAGTCGATGCGGTGTGCGCGGACGAAGTTGCAGTGCAGCAGGGAGCCGAGCACGTCGTCCGCCTGCACGCCGTCGGTGTGCGGGCCGGGGAAGTGCCGTTGGTAGGCGTCGAGGGCCCGGTGGCGGGCGGACCAGGCGTCCACGATCACGGCACCGCCGGGTTCGGCTCGCAGCGCCGCCCAGCCGCGGGCGGGGTCGGCGAGGTGCACGGCTTCGCGGAATACCGATCTGGCCACGGGTGCCGACGCCTGAGCAGGGACGTTGTCGACGAGCCAGCGCAGTCCAGCGGAGGTCGAGCCGGTGAACCCTGTGGTGATGGCGACCGCCTGGGCGGCGAGCAGCGCCCGTCGACCAGGCAGCGCTGTCTGGGACAGCTGGGCGAGGAGGGCGGCGGAGTCGGTGCGGAAGACTTCTTCTGCCGCTGCCCATGCCAGTCCCTCGCCCCAGCGCCCGGTCTCGGTGTAGGAAGTGGGGTAGACGACCTCGGACAGCAGGCCGGTCTGGTGGAGCTCGGCGGTCCAGGTGCTGATCACGGTGGCGGCGGGGCCGAAGGCACCCGGCTCGGGTAGGGCGATGCGCAGCCGCAGGTGGTTGCGCGGGTCGCGGAAGCGGACGAACCACCACTTCGGGTTGCCGAGTCGCGCCAGGAGGTCGGGCAGGTGCCGGGCGAGGACGGTGTCCTGGCGTTCCAGGTCGCCGTAGAGGGAGGCGAGGAGCACGGGGGAAGTGCCCGGGGCGTCGCCGTGGCCTCGCTGCAGGACCCGGTGTGGGGTGGGCTTGGGCAGACGTGGCCATGCCGGGGTCCGGGTGGCGGTAACCGGGACGACGATCTCGTGGGCCCGTCCATCGGCCCAGCCGAGGTCGGCCGGGTCAGGTTCCTCGACGAGGACGGCGTGCGGGGCAGAGCGGAGGTGGTCGCGGAGCAGGGCTCGGTGGCCGGGATGGTCGAGGTCGAGGGGAAGGCCCTGGCTGTCGGCGGCGAGCAGCACGTGCCGTGGGGCGCGGTGGTGCGTCAACCACGACGTGAGGGCCTCGTCCCACCGCCGCTGCGAGGCGTCGTGGGAGGGAAGTTCGGCCGCCGTGAGGCGCCAGGCGGCGGGGGAGAGAATGACGCGTCGGTGCCGCAGACGGGGGCGGAAGGGCAGCGCGTGGAGCGAGCCCCAGTCGAAGCGGGTGACCTGTGCGGCCTGGGCACGGGACAGCTCGGTGATCAGCCGGGCGAGCGGCGGGGTGTGGTGGCGGAGGTTGAGGGCGTGGGTGGCGGTGGCCTCGATCCGGACGCCGAGCGCCGGTGCCGCCAGGTACATGCGCCGTCCGTCGCAGCCCACCGCCAGGTCCTCGGGGCCGAGGGCGCGGTCAGTGGCGGGGCGGTGTTCGGCGAGGCTGATCACCAGTTGGCCCGTCGGCAGGCTGCGGGTGACGTGCCCGCTGGCCGGGTCCAGCGGCGGGAACGACAGCTGGGCGGTGACGGCGTGGTCGTCCATCGTCGGGAGGTCCGCCAGCAGGGTGGTGAAGGCAGTCCGGTGCTCGGGTTCGAGGAGGTGGAGGAAGCGGCCGACCGAGACGCAGGCGGCCCGGGACGCCGCGACCACCTCCAACCGGAACTCTCCTCGGTCGAGAGCCGCCCGGCTGCGGGCGTGGACGCGCGCGATGACCTCCAGGTGCGGAGGAAGACGGGGTTCGTCCGGGCCCAGCTGGAGGGAGGCCAGCAGCGCTTCGTCGACGACGACTTCGCGCTCGTCGTCGAGCGTGGCCCGCTGGGCGAGGGCGGCGAGCAACTCGTCGCGCTTGTCGAAGCGTGGCTGATCGGCGGGCCGGGCGCCGGGGTAGCCGTCGGGCCAGCCGATTCCGCTGTCGGCCACCACATCGAGCAGCGGCACCAGGGCGCCGCGGCCGTAGCGCTCGTAGAAGCGCTGGTGGTAGGCGCGCCACGCCGCGGTGCCGTTGGGTGCGGCACTGAGCCGGGCCAACAGGTGGGCGGCTCTGGTGGCCTCGTCGGCCACCGAGCGAGGGAGGACCAGGTCGGCGTCCAGCCGGAGGTCGGCGGCGGGTACCGGACGATGGCTGCCGGCGGTCCGGAGGTCCGTCAGGATCTCGGCTGCCTCGGGGACGTGCTCGATGCTGATCTCCGACAAGACCGTGAGGAGGTGCCCGAGCGGGTCAGGGTCGGTCGCCGGAGCATGCAGGCTCGTGATGAGCACACGCTGGGCGACGAGTTCGGACAGGATGCCGGTGACCTGTTCGACGGTTGCGGTGGGGAACTCGACGTGGACTTTGTCGATCAGCTCCCGGAAGCGGATCGGAAGGCGAGCGAGGCCGAGGGCGAAGGCGACGGGGCGGGTGCGGCGCAGGGTCGTCTCGGCCGCGGCAGTGATGCCGTCGGCCCGGGGGACGGGTCGGTGGGGGACGACGAGGCGATCGCCGCGCACCTGAGCGGTGTTGTTCGCCATCACGTCCAGGAGTGCCAGCACGGTGGGGCGGCACTCCAGCAGGCCGACAGCCTGGGCGATCAGGGACTCCGAGGCACTGGTGACAACGTGGTGTCCGTCGCCCCACCGCACGATGCAGGACGGCCCGAACGATGCCGCCTGTACACCCGCGAAGCGACCGAACGGGGTGGCACGGCCGACCGCGCGCAGGAGGTAGCGGGCGGTGGAGAGCGCGGCACGCCGAACTTCGCGCGGGTTGGGCTGGGGACCGCCGATCAGCTGGGCAATGCGATCGGCGAGGGTCGGGCTGGCCAGTTCGAGGGCCTGGACGAGGTGGGCGTCGGCCCACAGGGCCCGCAGCCACTGTGCCTGTTGGAGGGCTGCGGCGGGTCCGGTGGCTGAGAGGTCGGGCCACGCCGGCACTGGCAGGTCAGGACGGGCGACGGCGCGTACGAGCGCCACGTCGGCGGCGCGGTAGACGGCCTTGGGAGCGGGTGGGCGCATCGCTGCGGACCTCGGGATTTCGGAGGCGATGAGGGGGCCGGGTGGTTCCCCGGGAGCAGGTCCCGGGGAACCACC
>NZ_JBHUAF010000389.1:0-8217 GCF_042789895.1 Kitasatospora sp. NPDC056783 | reverse complement strand
GCGCCCGCCCGGGGCGCGGCGGCACCGGCCTCGGCCGGGCGCCGACAGCAGCGGGAGCCGGACCGGGTGGTCCGGGTCCAGATCGGCCGGGTCGAGGTCAGGGCCGCCGGGCAGACCCCGCCCGCCGCCCGGCGCACCCGACAGCCCGCGCGGCCCGCCCCGGCGCTCGACCTGGAGAAGTACCTCAACCGGGGGCGGTCATGAGCAACCACCTCGCGGTCGCGACCGTGACCGAGGCGCTGCGTCTGATGATCGCGCGCTCGCTGTCGCCCGACATCCCGTTCGCGGTGGAGGTCGGCACCCGCAAGCCGCCGTCCGACCCGCCGAGCGACCCGACCATCACGGTGTTCCTGTACCAGGTCACCCCGAACGCCGCGCTGAGCAACCGGGACGCGCCGACCCGGGCCCCGGACGGCACCCTGCTGACCAAGCCGGCGGCGGCCCTGGACCTGCACTACCTGATCAGCTTCTACGGTGACGAATCCCAGCTGATCGGTCAGCGCCTGCTCGGCTGCGTGGTCCGCGCCCTGCACGAACAGCCCATGCTGTCCGGTCAGTTGATCGACGAGGCGGCCGCCCAGCCGTACCTGGCCGGCGCCGACCTGGCCGCCGCGCCGCAGCGGGTCCGCTTCACGCCCGCGAAGATGGACCTGGACGAGATGTCCAAGCTGTGGACGGCGATGCCGCAGACCCCGTTCGAGCTCTCGCTCTACTACCAGGCCACCGCGGTCTTCGTGGAGGGCACGGCGGAGCCGGCCGCGGGCAAGCCGGTGCTCCGGCGCACGGTACGCGCGCTGCCCAGCCGAGGGCCGCTGGTCGACCGGGTGCTCTCCCGGCCGGCCGGCGCGCGGAGCGCCCCGGCGGACGGTCCGGTGGCCAAGGGCGGCGAACTGGTCGTGCTGGGCCGGGGCTTGCGATCCGACCTGGTGGTGGCCCGGCTGAACGACCGCCAGGTGGCGCCGGCGGGCGTGCGCGACGACCAGTTGGTCGTCACCGTGCCGGACGACCTTTCCCCCGGCGTCTACCGGCTACAGGTGCTGCACGGCGTGGAGCTGGACGGCCGGCCCGCTTCGGCGCATCTCGGGCTGGAGTCGAATGCCCGGACCTTCGCCTGCCAGGCGCGGATCGTGGAACCGGTCGGTGTGGCGAACCGGACGGGTGGCGGCTCCCGGGTCTCCGCGCGGCTGGACATCACGCTGGACCTGCCGCTCCGGGACGGGCAGCACGTCGTGGTGATGCTGGACGAGTTGCGGCCGCCGGCCGGGCGGCGCGGGGCGAGCTACCAGTTCGGGGTCCCGCCGACGGCGCGCCCCGACGCGTACACGGTCCGGGCGGAGGTCACGGACGTGCGTCCGACGACCTATCTGGTCCGGGTCCAGACCGACGGCGTGCCGAGCGGGCTGACGCCGGCGGCGGACGGGTCGTTCGCCGGGCCGGTCGCGGACCTCGGCGCGGCGACGTGGCCGAGGGCGACGGGGGAGCGATGAGCACGCGCCGGAGGCAGAGCGGTGGCCGTGGCGAGGAGGAGCCGCACCACCAGGTGCTCTCGGCCGCGGTCGCGGCCGTGCTCAGCCGGGTGGACGCGCATGCGTCCGGCACCGCGGTGCCCACGGCCCCCGGCCGTGGCGGGCGGCGCCCGGTGGCCGTGAGCGCCCTGGACACCCTGTGCTCCTGCTTCGGGCTCACCCCCTTCGAGCGCGACGTGCTGGTGCTCGCCGCCGCCCCGGAGATCGATCCGACCGCCGCGGCCCGCCTCGCCGCCGCGAGCGGCGACCCGGCACGCGCGTACCCCACCTTCTCGCTCGCCCTCGCGGCGTTCGAGGAGCCGCACTGGAGCGCGCTGACCCCGGTCGGGCCGCTGCGCCGCTTCCGGCTGGTGGAGCTCGCCGACGAGACCTCGCCGACCGGCTCCCGGCTGCGCATCGACGAGCGGATACTGCACTTCCTGGTCGGCGTACCGTACTTGGACGCACGGCTGCACGGGCTGGTCTCCCGGGTGCGCGCGCCCGAGGAACTGCCCGACGCGCACGAGCGCTGTGCGGTGACGCTGGCGAGCGGCTGGTCCGCGGCGGAGCCGGACGGGCTGCCGCAGGCCGAACTGTTCGGAGCGGACCGCCGTACCCGCTGGGAGATCGCCGCGGCCGGCGCCCGCCGGGCCGGGCTCAGCCTGTACGCGGCCAGTGCCGAGGACCTGCCCACCGAGCCCGCCGAGCGCGAGCAACTCGCCCGGCTGTGGCAGCGGGAGGCGGTCCTGACGCCCGCCGCGCTGCTCATAGAGGCCGGGGAGCCGGGCCGGGAGCGGACCGGCGGGCCGGGCGCCCTGGAGGCGCTGCTGGCGGCGCTGGCCGTCCCCGTGGTGCTGTCGGGCACCGAGCCACTGCCGGGCCCGGCCGCGCGGGCGCGCCTGCGCGTACCCGAGCTGGCACCCGAGGAGCAGCTCGGCCTGTGGACCGCCGCGATGGACGGCGTGGCGGGCATCGGTGAGCCGGAACTCCGGGGCCTGGTGGCCCAGTTCTCGCTGCCCGCGCACGTCATCCGGTCCGCCGCCGGGGTGGCCCGGCGGGCGGCGGCCGAAGGCGTCGGGGACGTCTCCCGACTGGCCTGGCAGGCCGGCCTCACGGAGGCCCGGATGTCCCTGGACGAGCTGGGCCGGCGGGTGGAACCGGGCGCGGGCTGGGACGACCTGGTGCTGGAGGAGCGGCAGCGGGACATCCTGCGGGAGATCGTCGCGCACGTCCGGCGGCGCGGCACGGTGTACCAGGAGTGGGGCTTCGAGTCCGTGCTGCGGCGCGGGCTCGGCGTGACCGCCCTGTTCGCCGGCGGCTCCGGTACGGGCAAGACCCTGGCCGCCGAGGTGATCGCCGGGCAGCTGGGGGTCGACCTGTTCGTCATCGACCTCTCCCAGGTGGTCAGCAAGTACATCGGTGAGACGGAGAAGAACCTCCGCCGGGTCTTCGACGCGGCCGAACGCGGCGGCGCCCTGCTGCTCTTCGACGAGGCCGACGCGCTGTTCGGCAAACGGAGCGAGGTCAAGGACAGCCACGACCGCTACGCCAACCTCGAGGTCAGCTATCTGCTGATGCGGATGGAGGAGTACCGGGGCCTCGCCGTGCTCACCACCAACATGAAGAAGGCCCTCGACCCGGCCTTCATGCGGCGGATCAGGTTCGTGGTCGACTTCCCTTTCCCCGGCACCGCCGAGCGCGCCGAGATCTGGCGCCGGGTGATCCCGAAGCGGACGCCCAGCGAGGGCCTGGACGCCGAGCTGCTCGCGCAACTCACCGTCGCCGGCGGGTCGATCCGCAACATCGCGCTGGCCGGCGCCTTCCTCGCCGCCGACCAGGACAGCCCGCTGCGGATGCGGCACCTGCTCGCCGCCGCGCGTACCGAGTACCTCAAGCTGGAGCGTTCGCTGACGCCATCGGAGGTCCGTGGATGGGTGTGAACCCCTCGGCCGCCGATGCGCCGCGGTTCGAGATCGAGATCGGCGAGCTGGTCTTCGACGGCTTCGAGCGGATCGATCCCGACCGTCTGACGGCCGCCTTCCAGGGCGAGTTGGTGCGACTGGTGCGCGAACGCGGCGTACCGGTCGCGGCGGCGGGTGACCGTGCGCTGGACGTGCTGTCCGGGCTGCCGCCGCTGCCCGCGAGCAGCTCGCCGCAGCGGCTCGGGGAGGCGCTCGCGCGTGCGGTGCACGCGGGTCTGAGCGCGGAGCGGGGGCGGCGATGAGCAAGTCGAGCGCCCCGCCGCAGGCCGCGCCGAAGGGTGGCCGCCGTAAGTCCCGTGCGCCGAAGGCCCGTACGCCTGAACCGAAGGAGATCATCTCCGGCGCCGGACACCCGCTCGACCCCGGGGTGCGGCGTGACCTGGAGGCACGGCTCGGCCACGACTTCAGCCGCGTCCGGGTGCATGCCGGCCGGGACGCCGACGCGCTCACCGAACTGGTCGGCGCGGATGCCGTCACGGTCGGCGAGGACATCTTCTTCGCCGAGGGCAGGTTCCGTCCCGGCACGGAGGACGGCCGCCGCCTGCTCGCGCACGAGCTGCTGCACACCGTCCAAGCCCCGCACCCGCTGGGCGCGTTGCGGGCCGGGCGGGAGCTGGGCGCGGTCAGCCTGCCGCAGGACGCGATCGAGCGGGAGGCCGAGCGGGGCGCGCGGGAGCCGGGGCGAGAGCCCGCGGCGACGCCGAGCGCCACGCCGGGCTGGTTGCGGTACGCGACGGTCGACGCGGAGCGGTACCGCACCGAGAAGCTCGATCCGGCGACGCTGGTGGACCGGCTGGCGGCGGGCGTTCTGCGCTCGCTGCGCGGCGACCCGACCGACTCCTCGGGCCGGGTTCGGCTGCAACTCGTACGGTTCGCGCCGGAGTTGCAGGCCGCCGTTCTGGAGCGGCTGTCCGACCGGATGCCGTCCTCGGACTACGCCCGGTTGCTGGAGCTGGTCGACGTCGCCGAGCACGACCAGGCGCCGGACGCGGTGGACACCGCGCAGACGCCGCGACCGGTGGCGGAACCCGCCGATCGGGCCGAGGCCGGGGAGGGCGGTCAGCAGCCCCAGCCGAACGTTGACCAGGACGTCGAGCAGCCTGACGGCAAGAACGGCAAGAACGACAAGGGCGACAGGAAGAAGCGCGAGGGCCGGGGGAAGGACAAGGACGACAAGGATCAGGACCAGCCGGAGCCGCCTGCGGGAGCTCAGGAGACGCGGGACGAGGCTCCGGCGGCCGCCGCCGCACCGGAGGCCGCCGCGCCGACGGGGCCGGAGCAGCAGGCGCGGCCCGTACTGGACCAGGCTTCGCAGGCGGAGCAGCCCGAGGCGGCCGTTGCCGAGGCGGCTCCGGTGGAGGCACGGCCGGATGCCGCGCGGCCTGCCGCCGCGCAGGCGGTCGGCTCGCCACAGCGGGAGCGGAAGGAGGCGAGCGCGCGGCCCACGCCCGGGACCCGGCCGGAGGCGCTCGACGCCCGGCGGCTGCCGCAGCCCGGGCCGGTCAAGCCCGAGCGCGTGGACGAGATCGCGGAGGCGAAGGACAGCCCGCTGGTCCGGCACGGGCTGCTGGACGGAGACCGGCAGCAGGGCGAAGCCCGCGAGGAAGAACGGCCGTTGGGTCTGGAGCCGGGCGCCGAGCAGGACGTCGACCCACACGCCGGGGAGGACGAGCAGGCACCGCCGGCCGACGCGACGCCCGAGCTGAAGCCGGAGGACTTCCTCCCGTCCACTGATCCGGACGTGTCCGCCGTCCCGACGGCGGATCGGCTCACACCGCCCGCCGACGGCTCGGCGCCCGCGCAGCCCGAGGTGCCGACCTTCCCGGAGCCGCCCGAGACCAAGGCCGAGCAGGTCCAGGCCGCACGCGAGAACGATCCTCAGGAGGAGACGGACCCCGCGCCGTCCCAGCCCGCCCCCGGGGCAGCGCAGGTCGCGCCCGAGCCGACCCCGGCCACCGAGGCCGGGGAGCGGACGGCTCGTGATCCGCGGTCCGAGCGGCCGGTCGAGCAGGAGATCGGCCCCGAGGCCGGGACGGCTGCCGTCGCGCCCGCCGCGGCCGAGCCCGCGCCGGCCCAGCCCGCCGAGCGGGCCGAGCCCGTACAGCCGGAAGCCCCGGCTGCTGCCGAACCGGCGGCGGCCACCCCCGAGCCCACCGCCGAGCCCGCCGAGCCCACCGCCGAGCCCGCCGCCGAGCCCGCCGAGCCCACCGCCGAGCCCGCCGCGGCCCCGGAACCCGCCGCGGCCCCCGACCGGGCGGCGCCGAGCGCTCCTGGTCCGGTCGGCGGGACCGACCCTGCCGTCGCCGGCCCTGAAACGGCCGCTCCGGCGGCTCCCGGCCCCGTCACGGAACAGGCCGACGCCCCGGGCGAACTCGGCGTGTCGCCCGCCCCCGAGGCCTCGCTCGAACCGGGCGGGGGATCGTGCGCGGGCCCGCAGCAGCCGACCACGGAGGAGGAGAAGGCCGAGGACGGCGGCGGCCCCGCGCCGGGCGGCGCCGGAGGCGAGAGCGAGCAGGAGGACAAGCCCGTTCCGCCGGACGTCTCCGGCCAGGACCCGCGGAGCGCGCTGGCCACCGCCGCCGGCCTGCCGCCCGACCGGATGGCCACCGCCCTGGACGGTGTGGACGGCTCGGTCGACCGTACGGTCGGCGAGCAGCACGCGAGGCTCCGGTCCGCACCGCCGAGCCGTGAGCGTCCGGCGGGCGCTCCGCGGACCCAGGCCGGTACGCCCGAGGCCGCCCCGCCCGCCGAAGCCGTCTCGGAACGGCTGGAGCGGGTCGGCCCGGACGGCGCGACTCAGGACGGCCGGCAGGCGGACGCGAAGAAGGCCGAGGGTGCGAACCCGGCGGACCGGGTCGCGCGGCCGAACGTGGCCGACGACGGCTCGAACCAGGTCTCCGCGCAGGAGGCGCAGCAGGTCCAGGGTGCCGTCGACGACGTACCGACCACCGACCCGGCGTTGAACGTCACCGTCGGCCCCACGCCCACGGTGGACCTGAAGGGTGACAGCGACCCGGCCCGTACCGACCGGCAGCGGGGCAAGCTGAAGGAGCGCTCCGGAAAGATCCTCGGCGTGGGCCGGGACGACGCGGCCAGGCCCCTGGGGGAGGACCGGATCTACCCGGACGTCCCGAAGGAGACCCTCACCGCGGCCGTGCCCGGTGCGTCCGGCGGCGGGGCCGGAAACGCCCGGGGTGCGGTGGACACCGGGCCCGGCATCGGCGTCGTCACCCAGCAGGAGCGCGGCCCGCAGATCCAGGCCGCCGTGGGCCAGGGGCAGGGCCGGCTCGCCTCCGAGCAGGCCGGGCAGAAGCAGGGCGAGGCGGAGCGGCGCCGGCAGAACCAGGCCGAGATCGACCAGTCGGTCGCCGACAACGCCCAGGCCCAGGCCGGCGAGCGCGGTACGGCCGCCGGCCTGGTCAGGACCGAGCGCGAGCAGTGGCGCGCCGAGCAGGACCGGAAGATCTCCGAGGCGGACGAGAACTCCGACGCGGAGCACAAGGACAAGAACGACCGGATCGGCAAGAAGCGTACTGACACCGACAAGAGCATCAAGGACCGCCAGGACACCGACAACGCCCGGATCCGGAAGAACCGTCAGGACGCCGAGGAGAAGGCCCGGAAGAAGAAGGAGGAGAAGAAGGAGGAGTCCTCGGGCTGGTGGGGCTGGGTCAAGTCCAAGGTCAAGCAGGCATTCAACGCGCTGCTGGACGCCGTCACCGGGATCTTCACCTACTTCCGGAACCTCGTCAACGGCATCATCGACGCCTTCGAGAAGTTCGCGGACTCGGTGATCGACGCGGTGCGCGACTTCGCGATCGACCTGATCGACAAGCTGGCGGACGCGCTCATCGCCATCGTCGACGTGCTGCTCGCCGCCTTCCCGGAGCTGCGGGACAAGTTCCGCAAGAAGATCGAGGAGTGGCGGGACAAGGCCATCGCCAAGGTCGACGAACTGGCCGACAGGCTGAAGGCCGCCGTCGGCAAGCTGCTCGACGCGCTCGCCGCCGGGCTCGACGCGCTGCTCGACGCGCTGGAGGCGGGCCTCAAGGCGGCGATCGAGAAGGTGCGGAAGGCGGTGCTCGACGCGATCGACTTCGTACGGAAGGCGATCGCGATGTTCGGTGAGTTCGCCGCCCTCATCGGGGACATCGCGCCGGACCCGGGCGGCTGGCTGAAGAAGCTCGGCGCCGCCGCCGTGGACGGCATCCAGCACTACCTGTGGGGCGCGATCAAGAGCGCCGTCAAGCAGTGGTTCGACGACAAGGTCGAGTCGGTGGTCGGGCTGACCTCCACTCTGGTCAACGTCCTGATCAAGGGCTGCGTCTCAAGTGCGCAGATCGGGCGGATGGCCTGGCAGGCGATCGTCGCGGCGCTCCCGGGGATGATCATCTCGATCGTCGTCGAGAAGCTCGTCTCGATGATCGTGCCGGCGGCGGGTGCGATCATGACGATCATCCAGGGCCTGATGGCCGCCTGGAACACCATCAGCAAGATCATCGCTGCCATCGGCAAGTTCGTCGCCTTCCTCAAGGCGGTCAGGAGCGGCGCCGCGGCCCCCCTGTTCGCCCAGGCGGTCGCCTCCGGCGTGGTGGCCCTCCTCGACTTCATCACCAACTTCCTGCTGTCGCGGCTCAAGGGCGCGGCCAGGGGTGTCGGTGCCAAGCTCAAGGGCATCGCCCGGAAGATCCTCAAGGGCCTCGCGAGGGCGGGGAAGGGTGCCCGCCGGT
>NZ_JBHUAF010000388.1:0-8239 GCF_042789895.1 Kitasatospora sp. NPDC056783 | reverse complement strand
CAGCAGCTCCTTGCGCAGGGTGCGCAGGTAGACGGCGGCCCGGGTGGACTTCGAGGCCGGGTCGACGCCGCGGGCCAGCCACGGGTTCAGGGTGGCGATGCCGGTGGGGCACTTGTCGGTGTGGCACTTCTGCGCCTGGATGCAGCCGATCGACAGCATCGCCTCACGGGCCACGTTGATCATGTCCGCGCCCAGGGCGAAGGCGACCGCGGCGTTCTCGGGCAGGCCGAGCTTTCCGGAACCGATGAAGGTCAGCTCGTCGGTCAGCCCCAGCTCCGCGAAGGTGCCGTAGACCCGGGAGAAGCCCATCCGGAACGGCAGCGACACCGAGTCCGCGAACATCCTCGGCGCCGCCCCGGTGCCGCCCTCGCCGCCGTCGACGGTCACGAAGTCGACCCCGCGGTCGCCGCGCGCCATCAGCGTGGCCAGCTCCTGCCAGAAGCCCATCTCGCCCACGGCGCTCTTGACCCCGACCGGCAGACCGGTCTCGGTGGCGAGCAGTTCGACGAAGTCGAGCATCGAGTCGACGTCGCCGAACGCGGTGTGCCGCGACGGCGAGGCGCAGTCCTGGCCGACCGGGATGCCGCGGATACCGGCGATCTCCGGGGTGACCTTCGCGCCCGGCAGCATCCCGCCCAGCCCGGGCTTGGCGCCCTGGGAGAGCTTGATCTCTATCGCCTTGACGGGAGCGCCGGCGACGACGTCCTTGAGCTTGTCCAGGTTGAAGCTGCCGTCCTCGTTGCGGCAGCCGAAGTACGCCGTACCGAGCTGGAGCACGAGGTCACCGCCGTTGCGGTGGTGCGGCGAGAGGCCGCCCTCGCCCGTGTTGTGCATCGCGCCCGCGAGCGCCGCCCCCTGGTTGAGCGCCGTGATGGCCGCGCCGGAGAGCGAGCCGAAGCTCATCGCCGAGATGTTCACCACGCTCGCCGGGCGGAACGCCTTGGCGCGCCCGCGCGGGCCGCCCAGCACCTTGGCCGAGGGCAGCGGCGCCTGCGGGTCGTGGGCGTCGGGCAGCGCCCCGGCGAAGGTGCGCTGCTTCACGTAGGCGTGTCCCTGGACGTGCTCGACGTCGACCTCGGTGCCGAACCCGAAGTAGTTGTTCTCCTCCTTCGCCGACGCGTAGATCCAGGTGCGCTGGTCACGGCTGAACGGACGCTCCTCCTCGTTGGAGGTCACGATGTACTGCCGCAGCTCCGGTCCGATCCTCTCCAGCAGGTACCGGGCGTGCCCGACCACCGGGAAGTTCCGGAGCAGGGCGTGCCGCTTCTGGATGAGGTCGCGGGCGGCCAGGACCGCCACCGCGGTCGCGGCGGCCGCGCCGATCTTCCGGGCTTGCATGAACGTTCCTCCTCGATGCACGACTCCACCGCGGTGTGCGGTGGAGCCGAGGGTCGTGCGGGGTGGTGGACGGCGGGCGCCCGGCCGAGCGGCCGGCACCGTCCGTCGGAGAATGCGGGACGATCGTATGAGGCCGCGCGACCGGGCCCGCGCCCGGGGCGTGACCGGGAGGCTCGGCTTCCGGATGTCCGGCCGGGAAGCCGGAGGGCCGGAGAGCCGGAGAGCCGGGAAGCCGGGGCCGCCGTCAGCCGTTCGCGGCCCGCAGGGCGCCCAGGGTGTCGAGCTCGCGCTCGAAGGCGGTGCGGGCCAGCGCCGTGCGGTTGGGGCGGTCCAGCTTGATCAGCGAGGACTCGACGTGGATCCGGACGGTCCGGACCGCGATGCCCAGCCCCTGGGAGATCCGCTCGTTGGACCACCCCCGGGCGACCAGGCCGACGACGTCGAGCTCCCGGCCGGTGAGCCGGCCGAGCGCGGGAGCCCGGCCGAGCCGGACCACGACGGCGTCCGGCCGGCGCACCGCGCGGACGTGCCACCAGGTGCCGTCGGCGCCCCGGTGGTGGAAGCCGGTCCGGTCGCCCGCGCCGGCCGCGGCGGCCCGCGCGGCGAGGCGCAGCTCGGCACGGGTGAGCGGCACTCGGCGGAGGTCGCCGGCCCTGGCCTCGACCAGGTCCGGCGTGACCCGGAGGACCACCTCGGCGGGGGCGTCGTCGGCCTCGGCCCCGGGGTCGAGGAGCGCGGCGAGGTCGTGCGAGAGCATCGTCAGCGCGAGGCACGACTCGTCGTCGAGCGGCGTGGCGCGACGGGAGCTCATCACCACGAAGCCCGGCGGCGCCGCACCGGCGGCGGGTGGCGCCAGCGGCAGGGTCAGGCCTTCGCGGAAGCCGTTGGGCAGGATCGCGTCCCGGTAGGTCCTGGTCTCCCGGTAGTCGAACGGCACGTCCACGAATCGCACCGGTGTGCCGCGACGGGTGGCGAACCGGTGGACGGGGCAGGTCCTGCTGTACCGGGTGGCGATGTGGGCGAGGGTCTCCGCCGGGTAGTCGAGGTTGACGACGGCGGTGTGCGGGGCGCCGCCGGAGGACGGGGGTCCGGTGGCGACCAGTGCGGCGCAGTCGAAGCCGAGCCCGTCGCGCACCGCGCGCAGCGGGAGTTCGACCGGCACGTCACCACGGCCGGCCGCGCGGACCTCCTCGGCCAGCCGGGCCCACCACCGCATGTCCACGGCCATTGGAGACCTCCCATATCGGACGAAATCATGACGATCATCACGGCACGGTGTCAACCCCCAAACTCCCTGGGGCAGAGTGGTGTTGGCACGCCGCCGTGATCCGCACCGCCCCGCCCGTCCGCCGCCGGACGCACATCACGGGTGCGGGCGGAACGGCCTTTCGGCCGAGGTGCGGCGCCTCACGGACTCGTAGCTTTCAGCCCAACATCCCGACTCACCGTCGAGCCGAGCGAAGGAAGCCATGACCAGGACCCCCGATCTGATCGTCGTCAACGCCGCCGTGTTCACCGCGGATCCGGCGGGCACCACCGCCGAGGCGTTCGCCGTCGCCGACGGCGAGTTCACCACCGTCGGAAGCTCCGCGGAGGTCTCGCGGCTGGCCGGCCCGGACACCACCGTCGTCGACGCGGGCGGCCGGATGGTCATGCCGGGGATCTGCGACGTCCACACCCACCTCTCGCTGGGCGGGGCGCTGGTCGCGTGGGACCTGCCGATCGCGCCGCACTTCGGAGTCGACGAGATCTGCGAGACGGTCGCGGCGCGCGCGGCGCGGCTGGGGCCCGAGGAGTGGATCGTCGGCGGCGTCGTCGGGTCGACGACGATGGACGGGCTCGCCGACGTCGACCTGCTCGCCTCCCTCGACCGGGCCGCCGCCGGGCGCCCGGTGCTGCTCAGGGACGACACCCAGCACAACCGCTGGGTCAACAGCGCCGCCCTCCGGGCGATGGGGGTCACCGAGGACTCGCCCGACCCCGAGGGCGGGACGTACGTGCGCGACGACCGGGGCCGCCTCACCGGCGTCCTGTGGGAGCAGGCCTCCCGGGTCGCGGAGGAGGCGTTCGCCGCGAGCGTCGAGGACCCGGAGGCGCGCCACCGGGTGAGCTTCGCGACCGCAGCCCAGGTCTGCAACCGGCACGGGATCACCACCGCCTGCGACGCCGCGACCACGGAGTCGGCGCTGCGCGCGCTCTCGGCGCTGGAGGCCGACGGCGAGCTCACCCTCCGGGTGGTGACGTCCACCGTGGCCCGCCCGCTGCTCGCGGAGACCGGCATCAGCGGGAAGGAACTGCTGGCGGTGTCCGAGCGGTTCGGCTCCGAGCTGCTCCACGTGGGATTCGTCAAGGTGTTCCTCGACGGCGTTCCGATGACCCGGACCGCCGCGATGCTGGACCCGTACCTGCCGCACGGGTGCTCCGACCACGGGGAGGAATCCGGGGAGTGCCTGTACGACCCGGACGCACTCGTCGAGGAACTGGAGACGGCGGTCTCCGCCGGGCGCGGGGTGAAGATCCACGCCGCCGGGGACGCCTCGACCCGGATGGCGCTGGACGCGATCGCGGTCATCCGCGAACGGCACGGGTCGGGGCCGGTCTTCCACCTCGCCCACCCCGAGTACGTCACCCCGTCCGACGTCCGCAGGTTCGGCGAGCTGGGCGTGGTCGCCGACGCATCGCCCTACCTGTGGTACCCGAGCATCATCCAGGACAGCCTGGCGGCCTGCGTGCCGGCCGAGGTCATCGAGCGGGCCTGGCCGCTGGCGGACCTGCTGGCCGCCGGGGCCAACGTGTCGGCCGGCTCCGACTGGCCCGCCGGGGCTCCGACGCCGCACACCTGGACCGGGATCGAGACGATGGTCACCCGGGAGGCGCCGGGAGGCGGCGAGGAGACGGTCAATCCCGCGCAGCGGCTCACCCTCCGGGAGGCGCTGGTCAGCTTCACCCGGCGCCCGGCCGAGGCGCTCGGCCTCGGCGAGCGGGTCGGCAGCATCGAGCCGGGGAAGTCCGCGGACTTCCTCGTCCTGTCGCAGAACCTGTTCGAGGTCGACGCCCGCCGGATCCACGAGACCGACGTGCTGGCCACCTACCTGCGCGGCTCGCGGGTCCACGCCGCCGAGGCGTGACGCACCGCGGTCCCCGCGCGCCCGGCCCCGATCACGTGCCCGCCCCCGCGCCCACCCCCGCCTCCGGTCTCGCGGGGACGGGGGCGGGCGCCGCCCGACGACGGTGAACGCCCGTCAGGTCGATGCGCCGTACACCTCAGGGTGAATGTCTTCACATTTGGAGTCATTGGCCCTTATTTGTCGGATTTTCAGACTGCATACTACCCACATGGTCACCGTGGGTAGCGATTCATCGACCGTACGTGCCCGGTCCACGGTTTCCAACGCGCCACCAGCCTCCAGCACACCGTGCGACACCGGACCGCTCGATCGAAGGGAATCGTCATGAGGAGTCGTCCACCCGCCCGCGGGTGCGAGCGAAGACACCGCAAACCACTCGCGATCCGCGACCGTCTCACCCGGGCGGCGCTCCCCCTCCTCCTCGCGTTCGCCACGGCCGCCGGTTCCTTCGCCGCCCCCGCGGCGGCGCACGCCGTGGACCACGCCGCGGACCGCGCCGCGCGCACTCCCGCCGCCACCCCGGCCACGGGCAGCCCGGCCGGCGGCGGCACCGGCCGCAGCGGCGTGCGCCAGCAACCGGTGACCCTGGCGAAGAGCGGCACCGACCTCGCCACCGGCAGCACCACCGAGACCGCCCACGGCGACACCGTCCGCTGGGTCGTCTCCATGACCAACCCGGACGGCGCGCCCGTCAACACCACCATCACCGACCCGATCCAGGGCGGACCGGGCAGCACCCCGCAGACCCAGTCCTACGCGCCCGGCTCGCTCCAGGCGCCCCCCGGCTTCACCAAGCAGTGGTCCACCGACGGCGGCGCGACCTTCTCCGGCACCGACGCGGGCGCCGCCACCAACGTCGTCCAGGCCACCAACCCGATGCTCTCGTCCCCGGCGACCGGTCAGGTGGTCCAGATCCCGCCGCCGTTCACCCCGGTCAACACGGCCACCGGCGGCGACGGCTTCACGCCGATCCTCTACACCGCCACCATCAACGGCGTCGCCACGCCCGAGATCTGGAACATCTACCACCACGGCTTCTCCAACACCGCCAGCGTGGTCTGTACCGACCTGCTCACCAACGGGCCCTGCCCGACCCCGAGCGGCGCCCCCGCCACCTGGCCCCAGGCGCTGAACTCCTCGGTGGCCGGCGAGACCACCGGCGACATCGGCAGCACCCGTACCCCGACCTACGTGCAGATCGGCTCCAAGCTGTACTACGCCGCGATCAGCCGGACCACCCTCGCGCTGATCGGCGTCGGCTGCATCGACCTCCAGACCCAGGCCAGCTGCGGCTTCACCGCCCTCCAGACCGGCACCGGGCAGGTCATCGGCGGCGTCGTCCAAGCACCGAACCAGCTGATCTACGCGGTCTCCGGCACCGGCGAGATCCTCTGCTACGACCCCGCCACCAACGCCTCCTGCGGCACCTTCGACATCGGCCTGCCGCCCAACGAGGGGCAGTCCATCTTCAGCGGCGACTACGCCGGCATCATGCGGGTGATCAACGGCAAGATCTACGTCACCGACAACACCCTGGCCCCCGCGCCCACCGTGATGTCCTGCTTCGACCCGTCGACCAACGCCGCCTGCACCGGCTGGGCCGTCCCCAAGACCGTGGTCACCCCGAACGGCACCGCACCCGCCCGAGCCGACAACGTCTTCGAGATGTACGACCCGGCGGGCACCGTCACCGGCGTCTGCACGGCGGTCGGCGGCGTCTACCAGGAGGTCACACCGCCCGTCGGCACCGTCGTCTGCTTCGACCTGACGGGCAACCCGATCGCCGCACCCCCCGGCCTCCAGCCCCTGCTCAGCACCAACGTCGCCACCGGCGAAGCCAACTTCCAGGTACCGCTGACCATCACCGCCCCCAACGGGCACCTGGAGACCGAGTTCCCGCTCTGGATCTACCAGAGCATCAGCCCGACCAGCAACAGCACCGAGTACTGCTACGACTGGAACACCCAGGCCCCCTGCGCCCAGTACGGCACCAACGGCGTCGTCGACGGCCCGCTCAACGTCAACGGCGGCGACACCCGCCCGTACGGCTTCGCCTACGACGGCCAGTGCAAGTACAGCCTCGGCGACACCGGCTACCTGTTCACGCTCGACCCGATCACCGGCGCCTCCCCCTGCCTGAAGACCAAGGCCCAGAGCACCCTCAACCCCTCCGCGTACTACTGCGACGGAGCGACCGGGCACGTGAGGTCCTACGGGACGGTCAGCCTCCTCGACATCGACCCGACGACCGTCGACTTCACCCAGTCCTCGGTGACCGTGCTGGCCGCCGACGGCACCACCATCGGCACCTTCCCGTTCGACCCGGCCACCGAGACGGCGGACATCTCGTCCGTCCCGACCACTGACGCGCCGATCCAGGTGATCGCCAACCTCACCCTGATCAACGGTTCGGCCTTCACGCCCGGCAACCAGCCGAAGATGCAGGTGACCTTCGTCGGCGACGCGCCGCAGATCTGCTACGAGACCATCGTGACGACCGACTGCGCCGTCACCTCCGTCACCAACCAGGCCTCCGCCGTCACCAACGGCCAGGCACCCGTCACCTCCAACGCCGTCACCCTCCAGGTGATCCCCGGCGCCGAATGCACGCCGGCGCTCACCGTCCTCAAGGAGGTCTGCACCTCCGCGACGGCGACCGACTGCGTGGACGGTGGTCCAGGCCCCTGGGCCGCATCGACGACGGTCGCCCCCGGTTCCACCGCCTACTGGCGGATCACCGCCACCAACACCGGCGCGGTTCCGATCACCGGGATCACCCTGACGGACAGCGTGTCACCGTCGTGCGTGACCGCGGCAGGATCGTTCGACCTGGCCGTCGGCGCCTCGCACCAGGTGTTCTGCGACCTGGCGAACATCACCCATCACACGGTGAACACCGTGACGGCCACCTTCCCGGGCCCAGGCGGCACCCCCATCACCACGCCCCCGTCCGAAGCCACGGTCGACGTGCCGTCACTGGCCATCCTGAAGGAGGTCTGCACCTCCACCAACGCCGCCGACTGCGTGGAAGGCGGTAGCGGACCGTGGGCCAGTAGCACGACGATCCCGTCCGGGGATACCGCGTACTGGCGCATCACGGTCACCAACACCGGCACGATCCCGATCACCGGAATCACCCTGACGGACAGCGTCTCCCCGTCGTGCGTGACCGCCGCAGGCAGCTTCGACCTCGCGGCCGGCGCCTCACACCAGGTCTTCTGCGACCTCGCCAACGTCACCCAGCACACCGTCAACACGGTGACTGCCTCCTTCCCCGGCCCCGGCGGCACCCCCATCACCACGCCCCCGTCCGAAGCGACGGTCGACGTGACGCCGCCCGCCGAGCCGTCCATCAGCATCGACAAGCAGGTCTGCACCTCCGCGAACGCCGCCGACTGCGCGGACGGCGGCCCCGGCCCCTGGGCGAAGAACGCGATCGTCGCGCCCGGAGCCACGGCGTACTGGCGCATCACGGTGGCCAACACCGGCACCGTCCCCGTCACCGGCATCACGCTGGCTGACGCCGTCACCCCGGCCTGCGCCACCGCCGCCGGCAGCTTCGACCTCGCCGTCGGCGCCTCCCACCAGGTCTTCTGCGACCTGGCAAACATCACCCAGCACACCGTCAACACCGCCACCGCCACGTTCCCCGGACCCGGCGGAACGCCGATCACCACGCCGCCGTCCGAAGCCACGGTCGACGTGCCGTCACTGACCATCCTGAAGGAGGTCTGCACCTCCACCAACCCCGCCGACTGCGCGGACGGCGGCCC
>NZ_JBHUAF010000387.1:0-8290 GCF_042789895.1 Kitasatospora sp. NPDC056783 | reverse complement strand
TCCCGGGGCTACTTCAGCGCGGCGAGCACCGCCTGCGCCATCACCTGCTCGCCGGTCGCGTTCGGGTGGAACGGCACGGCGGGCGCGCCCGGCAGCGCGCCCTCGATCCAGCGGTCGGCCGCGCAGACGTCGTGCCCGAGCGTCGGTGTGGCGGTGTCCACGTAGGTCGCGCCGTTCGCGGCGGCGGTGGACTTCATGGCGGCGTTGAGCTTGTCGAGCACGCTGTGCATGTACGCGACGTCGCCGGGCGTCACCGGCTGGCGCAGCACGCACCGGGAGCCGTCGGCGGGCAGCACGGACGGGTAGCCGACCAGCAGCACCCTGGCCCCGGGCGCCTTGGCGTGGACGCGCTGGAGGGTGTCGGCCAGCTGCGGGGCGATGGTGGTGCGGATCCGCTCCGCCAGGTCGTCGTTGCCGTACTTCCAGGACAGGCTGCTCAAGTCCCAGTGGCCGTGGTTGTAGACGTCCCGGCAGGGCGTGCCGAGCGGGTTGACGACGGCGCCGGCGACGCAGGTGGCGACCAGTTCGCCGAGGCCGAGGTCGCCGGCCACGAGGTCGTTGCCGCCGATCCCGAGGGTGACCAGGTCGGTGTCGGCGCCCACCGCGTCCAGCTGCGGGTCGTTGACCCTGAAGACCGCGTCGTACTGGGGCTGCGTCATCGCCTTGATCTTGGCCGCGGAGCAGGTGACGTCGGTGTACGTGCCGGCCTTGAGGGCGCCGGCGACCAGGTGGCCGTAGTTGTGGTCGGAGCGCAGGCACAGGCCGGCCGACTGGCCGGGCACCCCGGCGCCGGCGGCGTAGGAGTCGCCGAGCGCCACGTAGTGCCGCGGCGCCGGGGTGGCGGCCTGGGCGGTGGTGGAGGTGAGCGCCAGCGCGGCCCCCAGGGAGGCGGCGGCGAGCGCGGTGGAATTCCGGAGGCGGCGGGATTTTCGGGCAGGGCGGAGCACGGTTCCTCCTGGGGGAGAGAAACGACGGGTGGGGGTCGTGCCGAGCCGGGCCACAGCTACTCGCAGGTAAGTTACTGCCGCGTTCGCCGGGCGTCCATGGTGTGCGCGGAAATCGCCGGAATTCCGTCGGGCGCGCCGGTGTGGAATTCCGGATTTCGCTCCGCCGGGTATCGCGGGTTTCGCCCGCGCGGTATCGGCGGCGATTCCGAAACGGCCCGGAGCGGAATTCCCGGCGGTACGGCGGGTGGCGGGTGGCGGGTGGCGGCGTGGCGGGTGGTGCCCGACGGGCTGTCCGGTCTCTGCCTCTCCGGAGTGCCTCTCCGGATGACCCGGGCCCGTCGGGCGCCACCGCCGGCGTCCCGTCGGGCACCACCGCCGGCGTCCTGTCAGGCGCCGCTGCCGAGGGTCTGCGAGGGGGAGCGCCCGTACGCCCGCCGGTAGTCGGCGCTGAACCGGCCGAGGTGGGTGAAGCCCCAGCGGCAGGCGACCTCGGTCACCGTGCCGCGGGCCCGGCCGGCGGCGATGGCGAGCAGGTCGTGGTGGGCGCGGTCGAGCCGGACCCGGCGGAGGTAGGCCAGCGGCGTGGTGTCCAGGTGGCGCCGGAAGCCCTCCCTCAGGGTGCGCAGGCTCATCCTGGCCGCCCGGGCGATGTCGGCGACGGACAGCGCCTCGCCGGCGTGCTCGGCGCAGTAGTCCGTGGCCCGGCGCAGGGCGCTCGGCAGCGGCGCCGGGCCACCGCCGGTGCCGCCGCGGCCCAGCGAGTGCGGCTGGACGTCCAGCAGTCCGTGGATGAGCAGCTTCTCGAAGTGCCGCACCGCCAGCGGGGATCGCTGGGCCAGTTCGGAGACGGCGAACTCTCTGAACAGATAAGCGAGTCGGAGCCAGGACCGGACGGCCGGGTCGGTCGGGTCGAGGACCGGGTCGAAGCGCGGCGGCTCCTGCGGCACCTCGCCCAGGCGGACCGCGAGCGCCTGTTCCACCGCCTGCCGGGACATCGCCAGCGCCCCGTTCAGGGCCCCGGCGTCCCAGTCCATGGTGACCTGGTCGCCCGGCCCGGCCACCGACATCGTGGAGCTCAGCTCGGCGCCGTTGGAGACGACCCGGCCGCCCCCGGCGTGCGGCAGGATGACGTTGTAGAAGTCCGGCAGCTCCCCGGTCCACAGGCGCACCGGCGCCCCGTAGCCGAGGTCGTAGAGCGCCACCGCCCCTTCGTGGAACGAGTGGAACCGGCCCGCGAACCGCTGTTCGCCCAGCACCGCCAGTTTGTGCGGGGCCAGTCGTTCGCCCACCACGTGGCGGAGTTCCTCGATGCTTTCGCCTTCGTAGAGCGAGACCGGACCGGTCTTGCCCGGTGCTGTTTCGGTGACCACGGATTCCCCCTGTCCGCGAGATCGACACAACCCAAGTACCGCGCCGGCCCGGCTTCCCCCGGACGGCGCGTTCCGACGCTTCTGTTACCGCGCCCCTCGTCGGCGGGTCGCGGTGACGATCGAGGCGATCAGCCCGCCGGGCGTGAGCAGCGCTCCGAGCACGCCCAGTCCGACGGCGCCGGCCGCCTTCCCGGGAGCTTCGGGCGTGCCGGGCCCGGTGTGCCAGACCACCCGGTGCCCGGTGAGCGACGCGAGGTCGACGGTGCCGTCGTCTCCGCTCCCGGTGGTGAGCCGGGAGTCGATGGCGGTGTCCCGCCGGTCGCCCAGCAGGAAGGCCCGGCCGGGCGGGACGGCGACGTCGAAGTCCACGTAGCAGGTGTGGGCCTGGCGTGCGGCCGGCTCGGCCGGCGGCCGCCCGTTCAGGGTGAACCGTCCGCCGTCGCAGGCGATCCGGTCCCCGCCGAGGGCGGCGACGCGGGACACGACGAGGTGGTGGAGCATCCAGGGCGAGTCGACGAGGTAGACCTCGCCACGCCGGACGTCCGCGGCCGCGACGCGGTCGGTCAACAGCCGGTCGCCCTCCCGCAGTTCCGGGCCCATCGTGTCGCCCGTCATCCGGTGGACGCCGTAGCCGCCGGTCAGCACCACCGAGGCGCCGAGCGCCCCGCACAGGACTCCGGCCACGGTCACGGCCACCGGGAGCACCAGGCTCCGGGTTCTTCGATCCGGCATCCTCGCGTACCTCCCCCGAACGTCCGCGCGTCCCCCCTGTCGGCGCGGATCGGTTCGCATCCTATCTGGAGGGGTGGCTTCCTGTTGAGGGTCTGTGCGCACGGATGTGACCCGGGACGGAAAGCGCCGACGGGCTGACAGGTACAGTGCGGAGGCCGGTGCGCAGGGCGCCGCCGGCCAGGAGGGGTCAGGAGAACCGATGAGCCGCCGAGACCGCGACGGTGCCCGGGTCCGCGAGCGGGGCGCCGCCGCCCCCGTGACGGTGACGGTCTGCCGGGGCTGCTGCTGCGGCACCGAGGCGAAGCACCCCGGGGTGGACCACGCGGGCCAGTACGAGCGGCTGCGGACGGCGGTCGGCTCGGCGGGCCGGGTCCGCGCGGTCACGTGCCTGGACGTGTGTACCCAGTCCAACGTGGTGGTGGTCGGCCCCTCCGCCGAAGGCCGGGCGGCGGGCGGCCGGCCGGTCTGGCTGGGCTTCGTGCTGATGGACGAGATGATCGACGACATCGCCGCCTGGGTGCGGGCCGGCGGCCCGGGGCTGGCCGATCCGCCGGGCCTGCTGGACCTCCAGCTGATCTCGGTCTCCCGCCGGGTCCGCGAGGGCCTGCCCGAGTGAGGCGGGGGCGGGGCCGTCGGCGTTCCGCCAGTTCGATCGTCCCGGGGTGGCGCGGGGGCCGTCACCACTACCATGACCGGTGGCATCGGGCCTGTTCCTGAGGACTCCGAGCCGTTCGGGCGCGAGGGAGGAAGCCGATGACGACGGTCTGCCGCATCTGTGCGGGCACCGGCCGGACCGCCGGCCTCAGCTGCCGGACCTGTCAGGGCACCGGCACCACCGAGGTGGGCGGCGGGGGCGGCAACTGCTTCCTGTGCGACGGCACCGGGGTCTACGTGCGCTACCGGGTGGACGCCACCGGAGCCAAGCACGCCTACCGGGACGAGATCTGCCGCACCTGCGACGGCACCGGCAACCGGACCGCCACCCAGTGGGACGAGCCCTCCGGCTGACGCGCGCCCGCCGCCGGGCGGACGCGGTCCGCCGACGACGGATCAGGCCCAGGGGCGTGTGGGGGCCATGATGCGCCGTCGAGGCGGTGCGGACACGTCCTTTACCAAGTCATGGTCGAACATTGGCGTTCGAATGGGCGGCGCGCTGCGGTCCGTTCACCCCGCGTCCGTGTGTGATCAACGCACCGCTGACAGAGTCCGGCGCATGGATATCCCCAACATGGGCGTGCCGGCCAAGCTTGCCGACCGCATGAGCATGGCCGAGCAGCACGAGTACCTGCGGGCCCGCTTCTCCCGCCGTCGGATGCTGCGCGCCGGCGCCGTGACCGTGGGCGCCGCCGCCATCGGCGGCGCGCTGGGCAGCGGGACGGCCTTCGCCGCTCCGGCCGGTCCGCAGCTGCTGACCGGTGGCACGACCGACGGCATCGACGGGTCGCTGGTCGCCCCGATCGGCCGTCACCTCCAGTTCGGCCCGGAGCCGGACACCCAGTTCCGCGTCTCCTGGCAGGTCCCGGCCCCGGTCAAGAAGCCGTACCTGCGCTTCGGCAAGACCCCGTGGGAGCTGAGCCACAAGGTCCAGGCCGAGGTCCGCGCGCTGCACACCCCGGCGCTGACCCCGACCAGCCAGCCGGTGGACCAGTACTACCTGCACGTGGCGCTGGAGGACCTGAAGCCCGACACCACGTACTACTACGGTGTCGGCCACGACGGCTTCGACCCGGCCTCGCAGCAGCAGATCTCCACCCTGCACACCTTCCGTACCGCGCCCTCCCGCGACCACCGCTGGGGCAAGGTGTACGAGCCGTTCACCTTCACCGCCTTCGGCGACCAGGGTGTCAGCGCGCACGCGGCCGGCAACGACCACATCATCAAGGCGCAGAAGCCGGCCTTCCACCTGCACGCCGGGGACATCTGCTACGCCGACCCGGCCGGTTCCGGCACCGACCCGGACAAGTCCGTCTTCAACGCGAAGACCTGGGACGACTTCCTGGTCCAGACCGAGACGGTCGCCGCCGAGATCCCGTGGATGGTCGCGTACGGCAACCACGACATCGAGGCCTGGTACTCGCCCAACGGCTACGGCGGCGAGAACGCCCGCTTCTTCCTGCCGAACAACGGCCCGGACCCCCGCAAGGTCCCCGGCGTCTACACGTTCCGCTACAAGAACGTCGGCGTCATCTCGCTGGACGCCAACGACGTCTCCTACGAGATCCCGGCCAACCTGGGCGTCTCGGCGAACAAGCAGACCAAGTGGCTGGAGCGCACCCTCAAGGACCTGCGCAACGACGAGACCGTCGACTTCGTCGTGGTCTTCTTCCACCACTGCGCCTTCTCGACCACCGTCGCGCACGCCTCCGAGGGCGGCGTCCGCGAGGCCTGGGTGCCGCTGTTCGAGAAGTACCGGGTGGACCTGGTCATCAACGGCCACAACCACATCTACGAGCGCACCGACGCGATCCTCGGCAACAAGGTCTCGAAGCAGGTGCCGAGCGGCGCCACCATCGAGCCGGCCAAGGACGGCGTGGTCTACGTCACCGCGGGCGCGGCCGGCCGCAGCCTGTACAAGTTCGACGTGCCGGACACCTACGAGGGGCACGAGAACCACCAGGACGAGGTCAAGACCTACTACTGGAGCAAGGGCAAGGTGAAGACCCCCGAGACCATCCAGTGGTCGCGGGTGCGCTACACCGGCTACTCCTTCATCAAGGTCGACGTCACCCCGAAGCACCTGGGCCAGAAGTCGGTCATGAAGGTCACCGCGCTGGCCGAGGACGGCACGCAGATCGACAACTACACGATCCTGCGCAAGGTCGGCGAGGGCTGGGACTCGAACCAGGACGACGACGGCCAGGGCGGCGGCTGGGGCTGGTAGTCCCCGGGCGGCCGGCCGTTCCCTGGCGGCGGACCGCCTGACGCGCCTGACGGGCCCCGGTGCTGGAGTCTCAGCGCCGGGGCCCGTACATGATGACGCCGACCCCGGCCAGGCAGATCAGCGCGCCCAGCACGTCGTAGCGGGTCGGCCGGAAGCCGTCCACGGCCATGCCCCACAGCAGTGAGCCGGCCACGAAGACCCCGCCGTACGCGGCCAGCACCCGGCCGAAGTCGCTGTCCGGCTGGAGGGCGGCGACGAAGCCGTACGCGCCGAGCACCAGCACGCCCACCCCGGCCAGCCACCACGGCCGTTGCTCGCGCACGCTCTGCCAGATCAGCCAGCAGCCGCCGATCTCGGCGAGCGCGGCGAGGGCGAACAGGGCGACGGAGCGCAGGACGGTCATGGCCCCGAGCGTACGGGGGGCCGCGGGCGCTCAGCTCTGGCGGTACGTCGCCAGGAAGCGCCCGATCCGGTTGACGGCCGTCTCCAGGTCGTCGGCCCGGGGCAGGGTGACGAAGCGGAAGTGGTCCGGGCGGGGCCAGTTGAAGCCGGTGCCCTGGACGACGTGGATCTTCTCGCGCAGCAGCAGGTCCAGCACGAACCGCTCGTCGTCGACGATCCGGTGCACCGCCGGGTCCAGCCGGGCGAAGGCGTAGAGGGCGCCCTTGGGTTTGACGCAGCTGACGCCGGGGATCTCGTTGAGCGCCTTGATCGCGATGTCGCGCTGTTCGGTGAGCCGGCCGCCGGGCAGTACCAGGTCGTTGATGGACTGGTGGCCGCCGAGCGCCGCCTGCACGGCGAACTGGGCGGGCACGTTGGGGCACAGCCGCATGCCGGAGAGCATGGTCAGGCCCTCCAGGTAGTCGCGCGCGTGCTGCTTGGGGCCGGAGACGACCAGCCAGCCGCTGCGGAAGCCGGCCACCCGGTAGGCCTTGGAGAGGCCGTTGAAGGTGAGGGTCAGCACGTCGTCGGCCAGGGCGGCCAGGCAGTGGTGCTCGGTGCCGTCGTAGAGGATCTTGTCGTAGATCTCGTCGGCCAGCACCATCAGCTGGTGGCGGCGGGCCAGGTCGAGGATGCCCTCCAGCAGTTCCTTCGGGTAGACCGCGCCGGTGGGGTTGTTGGGGTTGATGACGACGATGGCCTTGGTCCGGGCGGTGATCTTGGCCGCGATGTCGTCCAGGTCCGGGTACCACTCGGCCTCTTCGTCGCACAGGTAGTGCACGGCCTTGCCGCCGGCCAGCCGGACCACGGCCGTCCAGAGCGGGTAGTCGGGCATCGGCACGAGCACCTCGTCGCCGTCGTCCACCAGTGCGGTGACGGCCATCTGGATCAGCTCGGAGACGCCGTTGCCGAGGTAGACGTCGTTGACGGTGACGCCCTGGACCCCGCGCTGCTGGTAGTACTGCACCACCGCGCGCCGGGCCGGCAGGATGCCGCGCGAGTCGCTGTAGCCGTGGGCGGAGGGCAGGTTGCGGATGATGTCCTGGAGGATCTCCTCCGGCGCCTCGAAGCCGAACGGGGCCGGGTTGCCGGTGTTCAGCCGCAGCACGCTGTGCCCGGCCTCCTCCAGGGCGTTGGCCTGGTCGACCACCGGGCCGCGGATCTCGTAGCACACGTCATTCAGCTTGCTGGACTGGCGAAACTCCATCTGCGGCCTCCCGACCGTCACCACCGCTCCGTTGCTTCAGCTTTGTTCTACCAAGTGTGTACTTGGAAAGTCCAACCTCTTGGCTATGCTGATCCGCATGTCACGCCGAAGCTACGACCAGTACTGCGCCGTCGCCCGCGCCCTGGACGCGGTGGGGGAGCGCTGGAGCCTCCTGATCGTCCGTGAGCTCCTCGGCGGCCCGCGCCGCTACACCGACCTGCACGCCGACCTGCCCGGCGTCTCCACCGACATCCTGGCCGCCCGGCTCAAGCAGCTGGAGGGCGACGGACTGGTCACCCGCCGCCGGCTGGAACGGCCGGCCAACGCGATGGTCTACGAACTGACCGGACGCGGCCGCGAACTGGGCCCGGTCATCGAAGCGTTGGGGGAGTGGGGCCTGCCCGCGCTCGGCGAGCAGCGGCCCACGGACGCGGTGCGCGAGCACTGGTTCACGCCCCGGAAGGCGGGGGAGGGGGCGCCGGCCGTCCTCGGCTGACGGCGGGCCGGGGCGGCAGACCCGGCCGGTCGAGGCGGGCGGGGCGGGCGAGGCGTGCGGGGCGCGCCGGGCGGTTCAGCCCGGCGTGCGGCGTGCGGGGTGTGGGGCGGCGGCAAGGCCCCCGTCGCCGGCCGCCGCCCCGTGTGCCCAGGATGCCCCGGGCCGATAAACGACCACTGGACGCCGGATCGCCGGCCGGGCCCCGGGGCTCCGGCC
>NZ_JBHUAF010000386.1:0-8298 GCF_042789895.1 Kitasatospora sp. NPDC056783 | reverse complement strand
GGTGATCGCCGTGGGAAGGGCGGTCACGGCCGGTCGATGACCTTGAGGGCCTGCTCGGCGACCCCGGCGGGGGTGAGGTGGGTGGTGTCGATGACCTCCGCGTCGTCGGCGAGCCACAGCCGGTGCGCCTCGACGTAGGAGTCGAGCTTCTGGCGGCGAAAGGCGCGGACCTTCTCGCTGCGCTCCGCCTCGCCGGGGTACTCCACGCAGGCCTCGATGCGCTCGGCGATGGTGGCCGGGTCGGCGTGCAGGAGCAGGTGGTGCAGGGTGACGCCGGTGTCGCGGATCGCGGTGTGGATCTCCGTGGCGTAGTCCTGGCTCAGCACGGACATCGGGACCAGCAGCGGAAGGCCGTCGTTCTCGACGTGGCCGTGGATCGCGAACTGGGCGACCAGCGGGCGCCAGGCGGGGAAGTCCTGGAAGTCCCGGCGTTTGCCGGGAAACGTCTCGCGCAGCGTGTAGCCGACCTTCTCGGGGTCGAAGGCGACCGCGCCGGGCAGGGCTTCCAGCAGGGTGGCGGTCAGGGTGGTCTTGCCGCCGCCGAACGGTCGGTTGATCCAGACGATCACGTTGGTCTTCCTCCTGTTGCGTGGGTGGTTGTTGGGCCAACCGTGTGAGGCGGTCGGGGGTTGCGACGCCGCGCCGCTGCCAGGGTCGCACCGTGCGGGCGGTACGGACACCCGCGGTGCTGGTGGAGGGCCGGATGGGACCGGTGGGCGTGCATGGTTCGGAGCCGGTCGAGCTCGGGGAGCAGGCGGTGGCCGGCGAAGGACCCGACCTTGTGGTGAGCAGCCGACCTGAATCGAAAACGTGCTCTTCGTGGTCTTCGACCCGGGCTCGCCGAGAACCGCCGAGAACCGCCGGGAACCTCCCGGCGCTTGGATGCGAAATCGAACAGGGAGCAGGATCAACCCCCATGGAAGAGCTGCCGCAAGTCGCCAACTACGTTGCTAATAAGCTGAATTCGCACTTCAATGGCACCCCCGAACAGCGCCGGATCCTGCAAGCTCTCAAGGTCCAGGAGGAGGCCGGCGAACTCGCCCAGGCCGTCATCGGAGCCTTGGGCGTCAACCCGAACAAGGGCCACTCCCACACCTGGGACCACGTGCGCGCCGAGGCGTGCGACACCGCCCTCACCGCACTCGTCCTGCTCCACATGCTCGGCGGCGACCCCGAATGGTTCCTCACCGAGCACCTGCGCACCATCCGGGCCAAGGCCGAGGGCTGGGAGGCCACCGCTTGACCACAACCACCACCCCCGAGCCCGTCGCGGACGAACAGTCGGAGTTCCGGGGCGACCTGCGCCGCGTCGAGGTGACCCGGGCCATCACCGTCACCGCGATGGCCCGCCGCCTGCCCCAGGCCGCCGCCTGCCCCAGGCCGTCGCCCGCGCCTACGCCCTCACCTGGCGCATCGAACCGCGCTCCGCCGCCAGGCCGGGCTGCTGGTCATGGACGAACCGACCGCCGCGCTCGACCCCCGCGCGGAGCACCGGATCTTCACCGACCTACGCGAACTCGCCCACGACAAAGCCGTGGTGCTGGTGACGCACCAGCTCACCAACGTCGCCATCGCCGACCGGATCGTCGTCCTGGACCACGGCGAGGTCATCCAGTCCGGGACGTTCGAGGAACTGGTGGCCGACACCGGCGGCCGGTTCCGAGAGCTGTGGGACCTCCAGAACGACCGCACGGGCATCCCCGTGCAGCGCACCCCGGAAGAGGAGAACGCGTGATCTCGTACAAGCTGCTCGTCGAACAGGCCCTGGCCGAGGGCATCCGGAAGCTCGCGGCCGGAACCGTGGTGCGCGATCAACAGGGCCGCGTCCTGATGCTGCGCCGCAAGCAGGACGACGTGCTACCCGGTCTGTGGGACTACCCGGCCGGCGGACTGGACGACGGCGAGGACCCCAGGGACGGGGCGATCCGGGAACTGGCCGAGGAGACCGGCATCCACCGCACCGACATCGAGTACCTGCGCGCGCTGGACTTCGTCGACACCCGAGGCCGCCTGACCCGCCAGTTCGTCTTCACCCAAACCGTCCCGGACGAAACCGCGGTGACACTCTCCGAGCACGACGCCTTCGGCTGGTTCCACCCGGACGAACTGCCGGCGACCAGCGACGGCTACCGCGAGGTGATCACCTGGCTCACCCACCGCCTCGCCGCCGGATGGAAGCCCGCCGGCCACTACCTGGCTACGATCGACCGGCCGATGACGTGGGCCTGCTTCCTGGTCCGCGACCACGAGGGCCGCGTCCTCGGGATGCGCAACTCCGTGGACACCGAACGCTGGGACTGGCCCGGCGGGAACTCCGAGCCCGGCGAGTCCCCGTTCGACACCGCACTGCGCGAGGCCCGCGAGGAGACCGGCCTCGACCTGCTCGCCGAGAACCCCGACCCGGTCGGCCGGCAGCGGCTGATCGCCGTCATCCACCAGCAGGCCGACCACACCCGACCCGTGCCGTCGATCGGCTGGATCTTCGACGGCGGCACGCTCACCGAGGAGCAGCAGGCCCGCATCGTCCTCGACCCGGCCGAGCACTGCGAGCACCGCTTCGAGACGGACTACAACTGGCGCCACTTCATGACGCCCAAGGAATACCGGCAAGACCTCCAGGTACTGCGCGCCGCCCGCTCCGGCCGGGTGCTCTACATCGAGCGGCCGACCCCGGAACACCAGGACTTCGAGGGCGTCGTGGTGTTCGTCACCACCCCGGACGGCGAGCTGCTGGTGCACCACCGGGACGAGAAGGAGGGCATCGCCTGGCCGGGACACCGAACCCCGATCGGCGGGTGGCGTGAGCACGATGAAACGCCGCCCGAGACCGCGACCCGAGAGGTGTTCGAGGAAGCCGGGATCACCATCACGGACGTCCGAGAGCTGCCCGGCCCGCGCCACGAGCACGTCTCGCCGATGACCCGGGTCCTGCACGCGGTGTACACCGGCCCGAAGGACGCGATCCGGCTCGGCGACGAAGGCCAGGGCATCGCCTGGGTACCCTTCTCCGACATCGCCGCGCTCAAGACCCCGCCGTACGTCACCCACTACCTCGACCGGATCGGAGCTTGAACCGGGCTGCGCCCGTCTGCCTCCGGCGGACGACTGCGCCGCGCGCCGCTGGACACCTCCGTGCCGACTGCGGACATCATCGCGGCCACCCGTCGCCCGGCCCCGTCACCGTTCGCTGCCGGGGCCGGGGCCGGACGGGAACAGTGCGGTGCCCGACCCCGGTTCACGTTTGGGACGAGGCGCCGCGCGTGCCGGCTGACCGGCACCGCGAGGGCGGCCGGTCCGAACCTCAGCAGACCGACATCGAGCCCGTCAGGGCCGGAGACGCAGACAGCGTCGGCGATCCGGACGGCGCTGTTGATCAGAAGATCCCCACCTCCGTGCAGGACGGCCCCCTTCCGCCATGTCAGGCAACGGCTGGTGTTGCTCCGGTGCGCGGGAACGATCTCGGCGGCACATGCCGGGGCGCGGCGAGCAGGGTCTGGTACTGCTTGAGGCGCGCACGGTCGTTGACACCTGTAATTGCTGTAATTGCCCGAGGCGCTGTCCACCAGGATGATCCGGTCGAAGTCAGGTCGGGCCTGCGGGACGAGTTTCTGGAGAGGACGCTGCTGCCCGGGGAAGGCGATGGCCCCGAGTGCCGTGAAGAGGAAGAGGCTGTCGAACGAAGCGCCGCAGTCGTGTGGCAGCACACCGTGCTCGGACGGGCGTGAGGTGTGGGCGGCGGGTCGGGCAGGAGGCTGAGACCGGCGACGTCGGCGAGGGAATGTCACAACAACCACTAACTCGCTATCTGTTCTCAGAGGTGTGGGCCGGTGCCGTCCCGCTACCGAGGCAGGAACCGTGAGCCGTACCGAATACTTCGACGATCCAAAGGCTCAGAAGGCGCGGCCGGGCAGCAGTGGGCGTGACGGTAGAGCAGGTCGCCAGTGCCATTGGGCAGTGGATCGACCGATGAGTTCCGACACGGCGATCGCGTTGTTGGGTGAACACCGGCCGAGATGTGTTACACCAGGGGGCACCCGTGCAGGGCGAGGATCGGCATTCGCCTGGAGCGATTTTTTCATCGGTGCCGATATTCGGATATGTGGCTTGTCGTGTTGGAGGTAGCGATGCGACCACTGAAGTCAGCGGAGCAGGAGAATTTCATTCTCGGTGTTCCGCCAGCGAATGATCAGAGGATTTGTGAGCGGCTCGCTGAGGAGGATGCGGTCTCGGCCGGACTCGTAGGGGGATGGACGGCAGACGCCGGAACCGACGATCGGCCGGCGCGCGTGCAACCGGAACCCCGGGCGCACGCGGCCCCGGCGGTGGACATCCGGGCGGCGGCACGGACGGAGCAGTTGCCGCTGTGGGCCGAAGAGGGAACGGCTGAGCCGGTAGGTGCTCGGTCCGTGACGGACGGGGCCGGGCTGCCCGATCTGAAGGAGCAGCTTCGAGAAGTGCTGGAAGCCTGGAAGGAGATCGTGCCCGAGGGGCGCAGCACGGCCGACGACCTGCGACGGGCACTGGAAGCCGATGTCGAGGCGCTGCAAGTTCGGTGGCGGCAAGTCGCCGCGACGCCGAGTGGGACTGCGAGGACGGTCACCGCGCCGGCGGCAGTTGTGCCCGCTGCCCGGCAGGGCGCGGAGGCCGTCAACGCGGCTCTCCGTGATGTCGACCGATGCGACCCGGCCCTTCTCGACCTCGGGGAATGGCAGCAACTTCGGGCCGTCCGAGAGACCGTCGGCCGCCTGTGGCGAACCCTCACGGTGAGGGCAGGCGAGTTCGCCGGAGGGCTCCTCGCCGACCACCGTGTCTCCGAGTTCCTGCGCAATGTGTCCATCCACGCGTGCGAGACGATCGCCCGGCTCGCCCAGCTCGTCTCCGACAGGCTGCGCCGCGGCCAGGTCGCGCTGCCGAGCGCGGAGACTCTCCTGGCCCTCGGGGACGCGGCAGGCGCCTACAGCATGGTCGCCCGGCGTCAGGACGGTGTTCCTGCCGCCGAGGTGGGGCCGCCGTCCATCACGGTCGATGTTCCCGGGTTGCGGCGGATGGGGGAGGCGCTGCGGCGGCCGGGCCCGGCGTCCGCGCGCCCCGGGGGCGTCTCGGTGGGTGCGGCGACGGCCAGGTCCGCTCACCGTCCTCCGAAACGGCCGGCGGCCGTCGTGGGCGAGCAGCCCGCGCACCTGCGGCGTGGCGGATCGTCCGTCCAGGCCGGGCGCAAGCCCCGGCAGAAGTGACACGAAGCCATGGGTGAGCTGAGCAGATTCACACGTTCCGGTGAGTCGCCATGCCCGCGCGCCCGCGTTATCCACAGGTAGCCGGTCCGTTGCCCCCAACCATCCCGAACCGTGCTTGCCTGTCGCCGCACGGCCCCACAACCCCGACCGGAGGATCGAATCATGAACCTGAGCCCCGACCGGCAGGACCTCGAACAGGTCGCCGCCAGCACCATGGACAGGACAATCGCTGCCGCCTACGCGCTCGCGGAGCTGGCCGCCCGGGACGAACGCTACGACCACCTGGCTGCGCTCGCCGCTGCGGCCTACGCGACCGAGGCGACCATGTACCTTCCGCTGCCCGAAGCCGTTCCCGAGGACGGCGACGCCGGGGCTGACCTCAGCCTGGTCGGCCAGTTGAATGACCTCGCCGACGCACTCGACGAACTCGGCGAGCGCTCATCCGACCTCCGGCGGATTCGAGATCGCCACATGGCCGCGCTCCACATCCGGGATGCCGCTATTGCGTGGCGAAACGCTCTGATGGTCGGGCAGGGAGCAGCCGAATGACAGACGTCACCAGGGGTGAGTTCGTCGCCCTGGCGGTCCTCACCCTCGCCGACGCCGAGGGGTCGAGTACACCGGGCCAGCACGCGGCCCGTAGCGAGGCGTCGGCGGATGTTCTTCAGCCGCTCCACCGTTCGTCCGGCCGGTTCGGATCGCTCGCTCCTGGCCCACTCGGGCGCACCAGGCGCTGGGCGCCAGGCCGGGCAACCGGTGCTCGGTCCGATGCTCGCCTTTCGAACAGCCGCCGAGCGGGCCGCCCGGGCCGCGCAGGGCGGCGACGCGGGGGGCGGCAGTGATCCCGACCCGCCACGATCCGTGCCCGCCTGCCGCCGCACGGCCCCACAACCCCGACCGGAGGATCGAATCATGAACCTGAGCCCCGACCGGCAGGACCTCGAACAGGTCGCCGCCAGCCTGGTGGAGAGAACCATCGTCGTCGCACACAGGCTGGCGGAGCTGGCCGCTGAGGACGAGCGCTACGACGAGGCGGCCGCGACTATCGCCGCCGCCTGTGCCAACGAGGCGAGCACGTACCTACCGCTGCCTGAAGCCGTTCCCGAGAACGGTTATGACGAGGCCGACCTCACCCTGGTCAACGACTTGTGTGACCTCGCCGATGCTCTCGACGAACTCGGTCGCTGCTCGTCGGGCCTCCGGCGGATTCGGGATCGTCACATGGCCGCCCTCCGCATCCGGGACGCTTCCGTCGCGCTGCGCAACGCTCTGCCCGTCAAGGAGGGTGCGGCCGGATGACGGACCTCACGTGGGGTGACTTCACTGACCTGGCGGGATCCAGGATGGGGTACGCCCTGGCGGCCCTCACCCTCGCCGACGCGGAGGGGCCGAGTACACCGGGCCAACACGCGGCCCGTAGCGAGGCGTTGGCGGATGTTCTCCAGCTGCTCCACCGTTCGTCCGGCCGGTTCGGACCGCTCGCCCCCGACCCGCTCGGCATCGCCGAGGGTGACGTGGCCCGGTTGCACAGCAACATCGAGATCCTCGGGCGGTTCCTGCGCGACGAGGCCCTCCACGTCTGGCCTGAGCCCGACCCGGCAGCCGCGCACCTGGCCCAGGCCGCGCGTTTCCTGAGCCTCGCGGGGGACTTGCTGGCCAGCCACCACGGGCCGGACGGAGAGCCCCGCAGTCCCTACGCCGCGTACCTGGACAGCGCCGGGGTCGCACGCCACATGGTCGCCGAGACGGCCGAACTCGCCAGCACCGCAGGTCGCGTGGCCGTACGGATCGGCCAGCTGTGCCCTCCCGCCCGCCGGGTGGCCCACCGCCACGAGGTGGCCCACCGACTCGGGGAGCGTGCGATGCTGATCGAGCAGGCGGCGATCGGCATCCAGCGCCAGCTCCACTCGCCCCGCCCGTCTATGCCTGCTCCCGGCCTCACCCAGCTCCAGGCGGCGGCCACGACGGTGCCGCTCCCGGTCAGGCCGGGCGAGCCGCAGAAGGACGCACTCCGGGCGGTCGGCACAGGTCTGGATTGGCTCGCCGCCCACACGGCGCAGCAAGCGGCCCAGCGCCTGCCGGACGCCACTGTCGCCGAGCTGTCAGAGGCCGCCAACCACCATGCGGTAGCTCACATGCTCACCGCCCGATTGATCGAGCACACGCGGGATCTCCTCAGTTCTGATCCGGTCGCCCAGGGCGACCTCGGGGTGGCCGGTGGGGTTCTGCGCGCAGCGGCCCAGGCCTGGTATCAGGCCGCGAACAGCTGGAAGCAAGGACTCGGCAGCGCGCCCGCCGCCTCTCATCCCCGTCTCGTGCGCGAGGCCGAGTTCGCTGTGGTCCGGCTCGGCCGCACCCTCTTCTCCTCCGGCTGGACCCGACGAGACGGCGGGCAGCGGACCCCCAGGTCCGCGCGCGAGATCATCACCGTGCCCGGCGACGCGCCGCACCTGCTGGCCGCCGTGCACGCCGTACCCGCCGCCGGGCAGGTGATCGCCGAACACGTCCCCCGTATCGCCGCCACCCTGGTCCAGCGGGGCGTGCTCCTCAGCTCCGACCCGGCCCACAACCCGCGCGGCAGCACGCCGTCCGACCAGATCAAGGACGGCTGGACCAGGTGGTATCCGGCATCGGCAGAACAGATCAGCCACATCACGAGTGCCTACAACACGGCTCGTCAGGCATCTGCGGCAGCGCAGGTCGCCGTCGCCCGGGCGGCCGAGGCGGCCGGCCACCCGCTCGCCCGGGCCGTGCTGGAGGCCGACCGCCGGAACACGCTCGGCTTCACCGGTGACCCCGCCAGCGACACCCGGCGGGTGCAGGCCGCCGCCGCCCGTGCCCGCAGTGCGACGGCGGACCGCCGGCCGGACCCGGCGCGGCTGCCCGCGCACCGGGCATCCGAGCTGTCGAGAGAGGTCGGGGCGCTCCATCCGCGCAGGAAGAGCCGGTAACAGCCGCGATCAGACTCAGTCCTCCGTGGCGCACCAAGCGCTGGGCACCAGGCCGGGCAACCGGTGCTCGGTCCGGTGCTCGCCCTTGGTGCAGCCGCCGAACGGGCCGCCCG
>NZ_JBHUAF010000385.1:0-8361 GCF_042789895.1 Kitasatospora sp. NPDC056783 | reverse complement strand
CCGCGGGACTCCACCTGAAGTCCCGCGGGCCACGGTCGTGTCGGGCGCCGACTACTCGGTGGGCTCCAGGCCCGCCCGGACCAGGCCGTAGGTGTACGCGTCCTCCAGCGCCAGCCAGGACGCGGCGACCACGTTGTCGGCCACGCCCACCGTCGACCAGGTGGTGGTGCCGTCGGTGGACTCGATCAGCACCCGGGTCTTGGACCCGGTGCCGTGCTGGCCCTCCAGGATGCGGACCTTGTAGTCCACCAGCTCGAAGCCGGCCAGCGGCGGGTAGATGCCCTCCAGGGCCGTGCGCAGCGCCTGGTCCAGGGCGTCGACCGGGCCGTTGCCCTCGCCGGTGGCGATCCGGCGCTCACCCTTGGCCCACAGCTTGACGGTGGCCTCGTTGCCCGTGAAGCTCTTCGGCCCCTGCTCGCTGATGGTCCGCCAGGACTCCAGGGTGTAGAAGCGGTCCCGGCTGCCACGCACCTCGTCGCGCAGCAGCAGCTCGAAGGAGGCGTCGGCGGACTCGTAGGTGTAGCCGAGGTTCTCCTGCTCCTTCACCTTGGCGACCACCCGGCCGGCCAGGTCCCGGTCGCTGGAGAGGTCGTAGCCGAGCTCCTTGCCCTTGAGCTCGACGGAGGCCCGGCCGGCCATGTCGGAGACCAGCATCCGCATGGTGTTGCCGACCCGCTCGGGGTCGATGTGCTGGTACAGGTCCGGGTCGACCTTGATCGCGGAGGCGTGCAGGCCCGCCTTGTGGGCGAAGGCCGAGAAGCCGACGTACGGCTGGTGGGTGGAGGGGGTCAGGTTGACCAGTTCGGCGATCGCGTGCGAGATCCGGGTCATCTCGGCCAGCCGGCCCTCGGGCAGCACCCGGCGGTCGTACTTGAGCTCCAGCGCGCCGACCACCGGGAACAGGTTGGCGTTGCCGACCCGCTCGCCGTAGCCGTTGGCGGTGCACTGCACGTGGGTCGCGCCGGCGTCCACCGCGGCCAGGGTGTTGGCCACCGCGCAGCCGGTGTCGTCCTGGGCGTGGATGCCGAGCCGGGCGCCGGTCCTGGCCAGTACGTCGGCGACGATCTCCCGGACGCCGCCCGGCAGCATCCCGCCGTTGGTGTCGCAGAGCACCACGACGTCCGCACCGGCCTCGTGCGCGGCGCGCACCACCGCCACGGCGTACTCGGGGTTCGCCCGGTAGCCGTCGAAGAAGTGCTCGCAGTCGATGAACACGCGCCGGCCCTGGGAGCGCAGGAACTCGACGCTGTCCCGGACCATCTCCAGGTTCTCGTCCAGGGTGGTGCGCAGCGCCAGCTCCACGTGCCGGTCGTGCGACTTGGCCACCAGGGTGATCACGGACGCGCCGGAGGCGACCAGTGCGGCCAACTGCGGGTCCTCCGCGGCCTTGCCACCGGCCCGGCGGGTGGCGCCGAAGGCGACCAGCCGGGCGTGCCGCAGCTCCAGCTCGTCGGCGGCGCGCGCGAAGAACTCGGTGTCCCGCGGGTTGGCCCCCGGCCAGCCGCCCTCGATGAAGCCGACCCCGAACTCGTCCAGGTGCCGGGCGATGGCCAGCTTGTCCGCCACCGTCAGGTTGATGCCCTCCCGCTGCGATCCGTCGCGCAGCGTGGTGTCGAACACGTGGAAACTGTCATCGGTACGGGTGACCTCGGTCATGACCCCTGGTTCTCCGTTTCGGGGAGGTTGGTACTGCTCTGCCGGACTCTTCTGGTCCCGGCTCCACTGTCCATGATCCCGCGCGCGATCCCGGTGTCCCCGGGCCCCTTGTGGGGGCCCTCGGCCGGTCCGGGAGAAACAAAAAGACCCCTCGCGGGTGCGAGAGGTCTGCGCGCGGGTCTGGACGCTAGTGGTCGCTCCGCATCGGGTCCTGCGGAAGCGGTCACTGCGGACCGGCGCGCCTGCTGCTAATAATCAGCGAAAGCGAGGACACCCTCGGAGTCTCGCACAGCCTCCGGATTCCGGTCCGCCCGTCTCGCGATGCGGGACGGCCGCGCGGCTACTCGAAGAGGTCGGCGGTGTCCAGGGCGAAGCCGAAGGGCTCGGGGAGGTCGAGCGGGTCGCCGACGGAGACGACCGTGGTGGTGGCGTAGTCGCCGCGCCGGGGGTCGCTGTGCAGGACGACCAGGCCCTTCTCGCGGTCGATCAGCAGGAAGAGCGGGATCCCGGCGGCGGCGTAGCCCCGGCGCTTCTCGACACGGTCGGTGTCCGGCCTGCTGGACGTGACCTCCAGGACCATCAGGACCCCGTCCGGTTTGGACCACGACCCCCGCTTCATCATGGCTCCGCGAGCCGTGAAGGTGGTGTCGGGGATGAACCGCCCCGTGGGGACGATCAAGCCCTTGCCACCGGCGAAGTCCACGTCCTTGGGGCCCTCTGCGACCACCTGTCGTACAACCCGACCGATCAACGTCTCGTGTTCACCGTCCGGCGGTGGGGTCACGACGATCTCCCCCTCGATGAGCTCCGCCTTGAAGCCCTCGCGGACCTCCAAAGCCAGGAAGACTTCCAGGAGGCTCTTGCCCTCGTCGCCGGCGGTACCGGTGTACGCGTGCGTCAATGCGGTCACAGCCCCTCCCTCCGGTCCGCAGGCACCAACGAGCGGAACTCTTCGAGGTTACGGCCCGGGCGCCCCGGTGTCTCGGGGCGCCCTGCCGCGTGATCAGGCGATCTTGTGCATCCAGCCGTGGGTGTCCGGGGTCTGGCCGCCCTGGAGGGACAGCAGCGCCTCGCGCAGCTCCATGGTGACCGGGCCGGGCTCGCCGGCGCCGACGGTCCAGTCGGCGGCGGCAGACTTCACCGAGCCGACCGGGGTGATGACGGCGGCGGTGCCGCAGGCGAAGACCTCGGTCAGGGTGCCGTCGGCGTTGCCCTGCTGCCACTCGTCGGTGGAGATCCGGCGCTCCTCGACCGCGTAGCCGAGGTCGGAGGCCAGCTGGAGCAGCGAGTCGCGGGTGATGCCGGGCAGCAGGGCGCCGGACAGCTCCGGGGTGACGATCTTCGCGTCCTTGCCCTCGCCGAAGACGAAGTACAGGTTCATGCCGCCCATCTCCTCGACCCACCGGTGCTCGGCGGCGTCGAGCCAGACCACCTGGTCGCAGCCCTTCTCGGCGGCCTGGGCCTGGGCGACCAGCGAGGCGGCGTAGTTGCCCGCGCACTTGGCGGCGCCGGTGCCGCCGGGCGCGGCCCGGACGTACTCCTTGGACAGCCAGACCGAGACCGGCTTGATGCCGCCCTGGAAGTAGGCGCCGGCCGGGGAGGCGATGATCATGAAGAGGTAGGAGTTGGCCGGGCGGACGCCCAGGCCGACCTCGGTGGCGAACATGAACGGGCGCAGGTAGAGGCTCTGCTCCGACTCGTTCGGGACCCACTCCCGCTCCTGGCGGACCAGCAGCTCGACGGCCTCGACGAAGGCCTCCACCGGCAGCTCCGGCATCGCCAGGCGGCGGGCCGAGGCCTGGAAGCGGGCGGCGTTGGCCTCCGGGCGGAAGGTGGAGATGGAGCCGTCGGCCTGGCGGTAGGCCTTCAGGCCCTCGAAGATCGCCTGGCCGTAGTGCAGGGTCATGTTCGCCGGGTCGATCTCCAGCGGCGCGTACGGCGCGAGCTGGGCGTCGTGCCAGCCCACGCCCTCGGTCCAGCGGATGGTCACCATGTGGTCGGTGAAGACCCGGCCGAAGCCGGGATTGACCAGCCGGGCCTCGCGCTCCGCTGCCGGCAGCGGGTTGGCGGAGGGCTTGAGGTCGAACGTGATGGGTGCCTGGGTGGCCGTGCTCATGGCTGTTTCCTTCACCGTGTGGTTGGTCCGGGCCGCCACCGTTGAAGGAACGTTTCGGCGAAAATCACCGGAACGGATGCACAACGGCACGGCCCACTGTCGATACTCGCATCCAGAGGGCCGTGCCGAACAGCCGCCCGCCCTGTTTCGAGGGCCGCGAACTGCGGTTATGAGGTCCGGCCCCGCTGGGCCGGAAACCTTGTCGGATCCGGCCCGCTAGCCGGAACCCCGATCTCGGATCCGGCCCGCCGGCCGGAACCCCGATCTCGGATCCGGCCCGCTAGCCGGATACTCGGCCGGCGAGCGCGTCGCCGACCTCGGAGGTGCTGCGGGCACCCGCGCGCTCGGTCAGGTCCGCCGCGACGGCGGCCTCGACCTTGGCGGCCTCGGCGGCGAAGCCGAGGTGCTCCAGCAGCATCGCGACCGACAGCACGGTGGCGGTCGGGTCGGCCTTGCCCTGGCCGGCGATGTCCGGCGCCGAGCCGTGCACCGGCTCGAACATGGACGGGAACTCGCCGCTCGGGTTGATGTTGCCGCTCGCGGCCAGGCCGATGCCACCGGTGACGGCGGCGGCCAGGTCGGTCAGGATGTCGCCGAACAGGTTGTCGGTGACGATGACGTCGAAGCGCTCCGGCTGGGTGACGAAGAAGATCGTCGCCGCGTCGACGTGCAGGTAGTCGGTGGTGACCTCGGGGAACTCCTCGCCGACCTCGGCGAAGATCCGCGTCCACAGGTGACCGGCGTGCACCAGCACGTTGTTCTTGTGCACCAGGGTGAGCTTCTTGCGCGGCCGCGCCTGCGCCCGGCGGTAGGCGTCGCGGACCACCCGCTCGATGCCGTACGCGGTGTTCAGGCTGACCTCGGTGGCCACCTCCTGCGGCGTCCCGGTGCGCAGCGTGCCGCCGTTGCCGACGTACGGGCCCTCGGTGCCCTCGCGGACGACCACGAAGTCGATCTCCGGCTCGCCGCCCAGCGGGGACGTCACCCCGGGGAAGAGCCGGCCCGGACGCAGGTTGATGTGGTGGTCGAAGGCGAACCGCAGCTTGAGCAGCAGCCCCCGCTCCAGCACGCCCGACGGCACGCTCGGGTCGCCGATGGCGCCCAGCAGGATCGCGTCGTGGGACTTCAGCTCCGCCAGCACGTCGTCCGGCAGCGTCTCGCCGGTCCGGTGGTAGCGCCGGGCCCCGAGGTCGTACTCGGTGGTCTCCAGCTTCACGTCGGAGGGAAGCGCGGCACCCAGGACCTTGAGGCCTTCGGCCACCACTTCCTGGCCGATGCCGTCACCGGGGACAACTGCGAGACGAATGGTGCGAGACATGCTCGGACCCTACTCCGCCGTCCCAGGTGCTGACACCTCACGTCCAGCATCCGGACTCGTCAGGTCAGGTCGATCTCCACCGGGAACGGCTGATCGACCTTCAACTGCTTGTGGTAGATCCCCACAACGACGTATCCACGCGTCGCGGGATCGAGTTCGTAGATGTAGACAACCGGCTTCCCCTCGTCACTCTCCACCCTCCAGAAATGCCTGATCCCCGCAGCCGCGTACTTACGAGGCTTGATGTCCCGATCACGCTCTTCGGACTCCTCGGAGACGACCTCGACAGCCAGCAGCACATCCCCCGCCTCGCAGAAGGTCTGCTTCGGGCCAGTGTTTCCTCGCTCGTCGAGCACGAGGAGGTCTGGCTCCGGGCGGTTACGACGGTCCAACCTCACCGTCATCTCCCGCCATACGTCCCACCCCTCCGGCACTGCGCTCTCAAGGGCGCGTTCCAGCCTGCGGAGGGTGCGCATGTGAAACGCGGTCTGCGGACTCACGAAGATCAGGCTCCCGTCGAGCAGCTCGGTGTGCGGCGGGAGATCAGGCAGCCGGTCGAGGTCCTCTGCGGTGTAGCCACCAGCGGGGGGCCGAATCCAGTCCGGGTACGGCGCGATGCTCATGGTTCCTCCCATACGGGCATCCTGACGGCCATCCCAGGCTACTCGGCGAGGCTTCCTCGGACGCCACCCTTTCGAGGGAGCGCGAGTGACCGCCAGGGCTCTGGGGCGTGCTTAGGGTGGCGGGGTTCGGCGGATCGCGTGGAGCGGGGTGCGGATGGGCGAGCGGCGGCGGGAGGCGCTGGTCTGCGGGGGTGCGGCGGGGCTGGCGATGGGCGGGTACGCGCTGGCGGCGGGGCTGCGCGGGCGATGGCCGTCCGGGGCGCGGGCGGTGGCCGTGCCGTACCACGCCCATCTGTGGGACCTGCTGCACGGCCAGGCCTCCGGGGACCTGCTGGTCAACTGGAACAGCGGCTACGGGGTCCCGTTCCTGGCGGACTTCTTCGCCTACTTGATGAACCCCTTCTCCTGGCCCACCGCGCTCCTCCCCCGCGACCGGGGCCCGCTCGCCGTCTTCCTGGTCACCCTGGCCACCATCGGCCTCGGCACCGCCCTGATGGCCCGGCTGCTCGGCCGTCTCCACCCCGGCCCGCGCCGGCTGCGGGCGCTCGCCGCCGTCGGGTACGGGCTGTGCGCCTGGGTGCTGGACGTCGGCGGGGCCGCCCCGATGTGGCTCTGGGGCCTGGTCTCGCTGCCGCTGCTCGGCCTCGCCGCCGACTGGTGCCTGCGCGAGCGGCACTGGGTGGCCGGGGCGCTGTGCGTCGCCCTCGCCTGGGCGGGCAACCTGTACACCGCCGCGCTGGCCACCCTGGCGGCCGGGCTGCTGCTCGCCGTCCGGCTGTTCGCCGCCCCGCGCCCGCTACGGCTCCGGGTCCGGGCCACCGGCCGGGCCGTCACCATGGCCGTCACCGGGGTGCTGCTCGCCTCCCCCGTGCTGTTCGTCGCGGTCCGGGCCGCCCGCCGGGCCCAGCCGGAGTCCCCGGTCGAGCCGCTCGGCCCGTCCGGCCTCGGCGGCCACCTCGCCCGGCTGCTGCCCACCGCCCACGGCGGCCAGCAGCTGCCGGACGCGGCGATCGGCGTCCTCGGGCTGCTGGTGGTGTGCGGGCTGCCGTTCAACCGGCGGGTGCGGCCGCGGGAGCGCGCGCTGTGGTGCGCGGCGCTGGCCCTGGTGGCGGTCGGCTTCCTCTGGACGCCGACCGTGCTGGTCTGGCACGGTCTGGCGATCCCGGCCGGCGGGCCGTACCGGGTGGCCTTCGTGCTCAGCGGGCTGCTGGTGCTGGCTGGCTGGGTCTCGCTGGCGCACCGGCCCGACCTGCTCACCCTGCTGGGCGGCGCCGCCATGGTGGCGGTGATCGCCGCCCTGGCGGCGAGCCGGCACGCGGTGCGCCCCGCCACCTGGGTGCTGCTGGCCGTCGGCGGCGCCGTCCTGTCGGCCGCTCTGTGGGTGCTGGACGACCGGCATCCCGACCGGCGGGCGAACGCCCTGGCCACCTGGGTGATCGGCGGCGCGGTGCTGGGCAACGCCGTCTGGTCGGGGTACGCGGCGCTCGGCGCGGCCCCCGCCGACGGCGTCTCCCCGGCGGCCGTCCGGGCCGGGCACGCGGCGCTGCGCGCGGCCGCCGACTGGCCGCGGGGCCGAAGCGACCCCGGCCCGCACGCCTTCACCCCCAACGACCCGCTGCTGCTGAACGGCCAGGGCGGCGGCTACTTCAGCAGCTACCTGCCGACCGCCGCCGCCCTGCTGCTGCACGACCTCGGCGCGGGCTGGACGGCCGGCGGGCGGCAGACCGCGAGCGTCACCGACCCGGTCGGGCAGGCGCTGTTCGGCGTCCGCACCCACCTCGACGGAGGACCGCCGCCGCTCGGCCTCACCCCCGTCCGGAGCGCGGCCCCGCCGCTGGTCACCGTGCTGCCCCCGGGAGCCCGCCCGGACACCTCCTCGGTCTGGTCCCGGCAGGAGTCGCTGCTCGGCAGCCAGGTGTACGACGCCCCGCTGCCCGTCCCGGCCGGCGGTCCGGCACCCACCCTGCACGGCACCAGCGGCTGGTCGTTGCCGGGAGGCCCGGAGGGCACGGTGTTCACCGCCGCCTGCACGCCGGGCGGGACGGCCTACTTCCACGGGCTCTGGTACCGGGGCACCGTCAGCGGCCTCGGCACCGGTTTCCGCAGCGACGGCGACCAGCCCACCACCGCCGTGCCGATCCACCGGCTGGGGACCGTCCCGGCGGACGGGGTGGTCCGGGTGACGCTGCGCTCCGACGTGGTGAGCCAGGTCCCCGCCCGCCCGGTCGGCTGTCTGCGGGCCGGCGCCCTGGAGGCCGCCGTGGCCCGCCTCACCGCCACCGGCGCCACCCGGGTCGAGGCCGGCGGGCACACCCTCACCGCCACGCTCCCGGCGGGCTCCACCGGCACCGCGCTGCTGTCCGTCCCGGCCACCGAGGGCTGGACCTGCGCCGTCGACGGAGGCCGCCGCGCCGCGCCCACCCCCGTCCTCGGCATGATCGGCGTCCCCCTCGGCGGGGGTGCCTCCCGGGTGGCCTGCGCCTTCCGTCCGCCCGGCCTCACCGAGGGCCTCACCGTCACCTCCGCCACCGCCGCCGTCCTCGTCCTGGTGGCCGTCTTCACCCGCCTGTCCCGCCGCCCCACCGGCGCCCCGCGCCGGGAACGCCGCCGGGCGGCCCGGTCCTCCGGGCCGTGACGGGGCGCCCGGT
>NZ_JBHUAF010000384.1:0-8368 GCF_042789895.1 Kitasatospora sp. NPDC056783 | reverse complement strand
GACTGGCGGTGACGCCGTGATCTGACCGTCCCGGCTCTGGGCCCTGCCTCCGCTCCCCGGCGGAGGCAGGGCCCTTGCGCGTCCCGGCCCGCCACCGCCACCACCGCCACGCCACCGCCAACCGCCCCGGCCCGGCCCCGCCCGCCCGCACCCGCACCCGCACCCGCACCCGCCGGACCAGGGCCGGTAGCGCCGAAATATAGGGCCGTCCCGGAGATTGGTCCCAGCCGGACACGTGTACGCCCGGCATCGGGCGCCGCGGCGCGAGGCGCTCGCCGAGTCGGTTGAAAGGCTTCCGATGCTCGCCCAGACCACGACCACGGTGGAGACCGCCCGCTGGTTCCGTACGTACGCCGCCCGGCCGAACGCCCGGGTGCGGCTCGTCTGCTTCCCGCACGCCGGCGGCGCGGCCGCGGCCTTCCGCGACCTCTCGGGCCGGCTGCCCGCCACCGTCGAGCTGACCGCCGTGCAGTACCCCGGCCGGCAGGACCGGTACGGCGAGCCCCCGGCACCCGACCTGGACACCCTGGCCGGCGAGATCGCCACCGCCGTCGAACCGCTGCTCGACCGTCCGGTGGCGTTCTTCGGCCACAGCCTCGGCGCCACCGTCGCCTTCGAGACCGCCCGCCGGCTGTCCTCCCGGTACCGCCCGGCCCTGCGCCACCTCTTCGCGTCGGCCCGCCGCGCGCCCGCCGTCCCGAACCAGGGCCCCGGCATCGGCCATGACGACGCCTCCGTGCTCGCCTACGTCCGCGGCCTCGGCGGAACCGGCGCCGCGCTGCTGGAGGACGAGGACCTGCGCGAGATGGCCCTGCCCGTGCTGCGGGCCGACTTCCGCCTGGTGGACACCTACCGGTACTCCCCCGGCGCGCCGCTGCTCTGCCCGATCACCGCCGTCGTCGGCGCCGAGGACGGCGCCTGCCGGCCCGAGCACGCCCGGCGCTGGGCCGAGTGCACCGCCGCCGGCTTCGACCTGCGGGTGCTGCCCGGCGGCCACTTCTACCCGGAGACCCACCCGGCGGAGCTCACCGCCCTGCTCACCGGGGCGCTCGGCGTCCCGGCCGTCTAGGCCCGCGCCGCAGGAGAGGACCCGACCCCATGCCACACGACCCGTTCAACGACCCGGCCGGGCGCTACCGCGTGCTCGTCAACGACCTCGGCGAGCACTCCCTCTGGCCGGTCTTCGCCGCCGTCCCGGCGGGCTGGTCCACGGAGCTGGACGACGCCGACCGCGCCACCTGCCTCGCCCACCTGAACCGGCGGGACACCGCGCCGGCCGCCGCCACCCCGACCGACCCGACCGACCCGACCAGGAGGGCCGAGCGCCATGTCTGACCCGAAGGCCCCCGCCCCCCTCCGGCTGCCGCTCTCGGCGCCCCAGACCGGCATCTGGTTCGCCCACCAGCTCGACGCCTCCGGCTGCCGCTACAACATCGCCGAGTACAAGGAGATCCACGGCCCGGTCGACCACGCACTGCTGGAGACCGCCTGGCGCCGGCTGCTGGAGGAGGCCTGGACCTACCGCGTCACGCGGGTCGTCCAGGAGCCCGACGGCCTGGTGCAGTACGTCGCCCCGGACGCCCGGGACCGCTCGCTCCCGCTGCTCGACCTGAGCGCCGAGGCCGATCCGGCCGCCGCCGCCCGGGCCTGGATGGACGAGGACCTGACCCGCCCGGTCGACCTGGCCGAGGGCCGGATCCAGACGTTCGCGCTGATCAGGCTGGCCGAGGACCACCACTACTACTACCAGCGGGCCCACCACGTCACGATCGACGCGTACGGCGGCTCCCTGGTCGGCACCCGGGTCGCCGAGGTCTACACCGCGCTGAGCCGCGGCGAGGAACCCGCCGAGTGCGCCTTCGACCCGCTGCCGGCGGTCCTCGCCGAGGACGCCGCCTACCGCGCCTCCGAGGCCGCCGAGGCCGACCTGCGCCACTGGGTCGAGAAGCTGGCCGACCGCCCCGAGCCGCGCCGTCTGGTGACCCGCACCGTCGACCCCGGCGCCGACCGCCCCGCGGTGGGCTTCCACCGCCGCACCGCCACCCTCTCCCAGGAGCACGCCGACCGGCTGAAGCGGCTCGCCCGCTCCGCCCGCGCGCCGTGGTCCGTCCTGGTGATCGCGCTGTGCGCCGCCTACCTCCAGCGGATGACCGGGCAGCAGCGGCAGATCATCGGCATGCCGGTCACCGGCCGCACCTCGCCGGCGGCCCGCCGCACCCCGTGCATGGCCTCCAACTGGGTGCCGCTGCTGCTCGACGTACGGCCCGAGGAGACCGCCGCCGAGCTGGTGCGCCGGACCGTCGGCGAGGTGCGCGGCGGCCTCAAGCACCAGATGCCGCGCTACGAGGACGTCTGCCGGGCGCTCGGCCTGACCGGCTCGGCGGACGGCCTGGTCGGCCCGACCGTCAACATCATGGCCTTCGACTCCGAACTCCGCTTCGGCGAGCACCCGGCCTTCGCCCACAACCTGTCCAACGGCCCGGTCGACGACCTGTGCATCGCCTTCTACGACCGCGCCGACGGCCAGGGCCTGACCGTCGACTTCGACGCCTGCCCCGAGCTCTACCCGCCCGCCGAGGTGGCCGAGCACCAGGACCGCTTCCTGCGCTTCCTGCGCGCCGTCCTCGACACCCCGACGACCCCGCTGGGCCGGGTCGACCTGCTCGACCCCGAGGAGCGCCACCGGCTGCTCACCGAGTGGAACTCCGCCCTCGACCGACCGCCGTACGCCGAGGGCGCGCTGGAGGCCTTCGAGGCCCAGGCCGCCCGCACCCCCGACGCCCCCGCCGTCGTCCTCGACGGCACCGCCGTCAGCTACCGCGAGCTGGACTCCTGGGCCAACCGGCTCGGCCACGGGCTGCGCGCCGCCGGCGCCGGGCCCGACACCGTCGTCGGCGTGCTGCTCGACCGCACCCCGGCCCTGCCCGCCGCCCTGCTCGCCGTCTGGAAGGCCGGCGCCGGGTACGTCCCGATGGACCCGTCCTGGCCGGCCGGCCGCATCGCCACCGTGCTCTCCGACGCCGGCGCCGTCGCCCTGGTCGCCGACCGCCCGGCCGGCTTCACCGGCCCGGTGCTCGACCCGGCCGCCGTGGCCGGACTGCCCGACACCCGCCCGGACGTACCGCGCGACCCGGACCGCCTCGCGTACGTCATCTACACCTCCGGCTCGACCGGCCGCCCCAAGGGCGTCCAGATCGCCCACCGCTCCCTGGCCAACTACCTCGGCTGGGCGGTCCAGGACTACACCGGCGGCGGCACCGGCACCGGCGGCGGCGCGGCGCTCTTCTCCTCCGTCGCCTTCGACCTCGTCGTCCCCACCCTGTACGCGCCGCTGATGACCGGCGCGCCCGTGCACCTCTTCCCGGAAGGCCGCGACCTCGCCGAACTCGGCGCCTGGCTGGCCGAGTCGGGCCCGTTCGACTTCCTCAAACTCACGCCCGGCCACCTGGAGATGCTCGCCCACCAGCTCGCCCCGGCGGAGGCGCGCGGCCTCGCCCCGGTCCTGGTGGTCGGCGGCGAGGCGCTGCTCGGCCGGGTCGCCGAGCAGTGGTGCGCGTGGACCGGCGCCCGGGTCGTCAACGAGTACGGCCCCACCGAGATCACCGTCGGCAACTGCGTCTTCGACGTGACCGGCCCGCAGCCCACCGAGGTGGTGCCGATCGGCCGCCCGATCCCCGCGACCAGCATGTACGTGCTCGACGCCGGCCTCGAACCGGTGCCGGTCGGCACCGTCGGCGACCTGTGGATCGGCGGCGCGGGCCTGGCCCGCGGCTACCTCGGCCGGCCCGAGCTGACCGCCGAGTGCTTCGTGCCGGACCCGTTCGGCCCGCCCGGGGCCCGCCTCTACCGCACCGGTGACACCGCCAGGGTGCTGCCGGACGGCGACGTCGACTACCTCGGCCGCGGCGACGACCAGGTCAAGATCCGCGGCTACCGGGTGGAGATCGGCGAGATCGAGGCCGTCCTCGGCCGCCACCCCGAGGTCGCCCAGGCCGTGGTGCTGGTCCGCGAGGACCGCCCGGGCGAACGCCGGCTGGTCGCCTACGCCGTGCCCGCCACCGGCGCCGCGCCCGACCCGGCCGGACTGCTGGACTTCGCCGGGCAGTCGCTGCCCGAGTACATGGTGCCGGGCGCCGTGGTGACCCTCCCCGCCCTGCCGCTCACCGCCAACGGCAAGGTGGACCGCGCCGCGCTGCCCGCCCCCGAGCAGCCCTCCGCCGAGGACGCCCGCGCCCCGCGCGGCCCGCGCGAGGAGCTGTTCTGCGCGCTGCTCGCCGAGGTGCTCGGCCTGCCCCGGGTCGGCCCCGACGACTCCTTCTTCGAGCTCGGCGGCGACAGCATCATGTCGATCCAGCTGGTCGCCCGGGCCCGCCTGGCCGGACTGGCCATCACCGCGCGGGACGTCTTCACCCGGAAGACCGCGGCCGGTCTCGCCGACGCCGCGCTCGACCTCCCGCAGGCCGCCGCCGAGGCCCCCGGCACCGGGACCGGCCCGCTGCCGGCCACCCCGATCGTCCACTGGCTCGCCGAACACCCCGGCGCCATCGAGCAGTTCGACGCGTACAACCAGTCGCTGACGCTACGCGTGCCGGCCCTCGCGACCGAGGCCGAGCTCACCGCGGCCCTCCAGGCCCTGCTCGACCACCACGACGCGCTACGGCTGCGCACCACCGCCGACTGGCGGCTGGAGACCACCGCCCCCGGCACCGTGCCCGCCGCCCTGCGCCGGGTCGACGCCACCGGCCTCGACGGGACGGCGCTGCGCGCGCTGCGTTCCGCCGAGGGCCGCGCCGCCCGCGCCCGGCTCGCGCCGCGCGAGGGCGTCACGGTCCAGGCCGTCTGGTTCGACCGCGGCCCGGAGCACAGCGGCCTGCTCCTGCTGATGATCCACCACCTGGTGGTCGACGGCGTCTCCTGGCGCGTGCTCGGCCCCGACCTCGCCGAGGCGTGGCAGGCCGTCCACGAGGGCCGCACCCCGGCCCTCGCGCCGGTCGGCACCTCCTACCGGGGCTGGGCCCGACGCCTGTCCGCCGAAGCCGAACGGCCCGAACGCGAGGCAGAACTCGGCTGGTGGCAGGCCGTGTTGACGACCTCGGACGAGCCGCCGGCCGTCGACCCGGCCCGGGACACCCACGGCAGCGCCGAACGCCTCACCCTGCGGCTGCCCGTCGAGATCACCGAGCCGCTGCTCACCACGCTGCCCGCCGCCTTCCACGCCGAGGTCAACGACGTCCTGCTGACCGCGCTGACCCTGGCCTGCGACGGCGAGGCCCTGGTCGACCTCGAAGGCCACGGCCGCGAGGGCGACACCCTCGGCGGTGCCGAACTGTCCCGCACCGTCGGCTGGTTCACCAGCCTCCACCCCGTCCGGCTGGCCTCCGGCCCGCTCGACCTGGCCGAGGCCAGGGCCGGCGGCCCGGCCGCCGGCGCCCTGCTCAAGCGGGTCAAGGAACAGCTGCGCGCCGTCCCGGACAAGGGCATCGGCTACGGGCTGCTGCGCCACCTCAACCCGCGCACCGGCCCCCTGCTGGCCCGGCTCGCCACCCCCGGGCTCGGCTTCAACTACCTCGGCCGGTTCGCCGCCGCCGAGGGCGACTGGGCCGTGCTGCCGGAGCTGGACGGCCGGGTGCCCGGCGCCGACGACCGGATGCCGATGGCCCACGCCGTCGAGCTCAACGCGCTGACCCAGGACGGCCCGGACGGCCCCGAGCTGGTCGCCGAGTGGAGCTGGGCCCCGGGACTGCGCTCGGCCGACGAGGTCCGCGCGCTGGCCGAGGGCTGGTTCACGGCACTGCGCACGCTGGTCGAGCACGGCAGCCGTCCCGGCGCCGGCGGCCGCAGCCCCTCCGACCTCGCCCCGGCCGGGCTCAGCCAGGCCGAGATCGACCGGCTGGAGGCCGAACACCCGGGCTTCACCGACGTGTTGCCGCTCTCCCCGCTCCAGGAAGGCCTGTTCTTCCACGCCCTCTACAACGCCCAGGACACCGACGTCTACCTGGCCCAGCTGGAGCTGGACCTGGACGGCCCGCTGGACGCCGGAGCGCTGCGCGCCGCCGCCGAGGCCCTGCTCGACCGGCACGCCAACCTGCGGGCAGGCTTCCGCACCGGCCCCCACCGGCCGGTCCAGGTGATCCCGGCAAAGGTCGAACTCCCCTGGCGTGAAGCGGACTTGAGCGCGGATCCAGAAGCCGCCGGCGCGTTCGCCGCCGAGGAGCGCGCCCGCCCCTTCGACCTCGACCGCCCGCCGCTGCTGCGCTTCGCGCTGCTCCGGCTCGCCGACGGCCGCCACCGCCTGCTGCTCACCAACCACCACCTGCTGCTGGACGGCTGGTCGATGCCGGTCCTGATCCAGGAGCTGCTGGCGCTGTACGCCGCCGGCGGCGACACCACCGCGCTGCCGCGCGTCCGCCCCTACCGCGAACACCTGCTCCACCTGGACGGCAAGGACCGGATGGCGGCCAGGGCCGCCTGGCAGGCCGCCCTGGCCGGGCTGGAGGAGCCGACCAGGGTCCGGGCGACCACGCCCGGACGGGTGCCGGTGCCGCCGAAGCGGCTGGAGTTCCGCGCACCGGCCGAGACCGGCACCGGACTGGCCGCCCGGGCCCGGGCCCACGGGCTGACCCTCAACACCCTGCTCCAGGCCGCCTGGGCGATCACCCTGGGCCGGATCACCAACTCCACCGACGTCACCTTCGGCGTCACCGTCTCCGGCCGCTCGGCCGAACTGCGCGGCGCCGACCGGATGGTGGGCCTGTTCATCAACACCCTGCCGCTGCGCCTGCGGCTGGACCCGGCGGAGCCGCTGACCGCGCTGCTCGGCCGGCTCCAGGACGAGCAGTCCGCCCTGCTGGAGCACCAGCACCTGGGCCTCGCCGAGTTCCAGGAGCTGGCCGGGGTCGGTGAACTCTTCGACACCGCCATGGTGGTGGAGAACTATCCGCTGGACGCCGCGGCGCTGCACGCGCCGGTCCGCGGGGTGCGGCTCGCCGACGTCCGGGTCCACGACGCGGTGCACTACACGCTCGGCCTGATGGCCCTCCCGGTGGACGACACCGTCACCTTCCGGCTCGACTTCCAGACCGACCTGCTCACCGAGGCCGAGGCCCGGGAGATCGCCGACCGCCTGCTGCGGGTGCTGGCCGCCCTCGCGGCCGAGCCGGAACTGCCGCTCGGGCGGCTGGACGTCCTGGCCCCCGAAGAACGCCACCGGCTGCTGACCGAGTGGAACGACACCACCCGCCCGGTCGCGCCCGCCACCTTCCCGGCGCTCTTCGAGGCCCGGGCCGCCGCCCACCCGCAGGCCGTCGCGCTCTCCTTCGGCACCGAGCGGGTCACGTACGGCGAGCTCAACGAGCGGGCCAACCGCCTCGCCCGGCTGCTGACCGAGCACGGCGCGGCCCCCGAACGCTTCGTCGCGATCGCCCTGGAACGCTCGACCGAACTGATCGTCGCCCAGCTCGCCGTCCTCAAGGCGGGCGCCGCCTTCCTCCCCGTGGACCCGCGCTACCCGGCCGACCGGATCGCCTACATGCTCGGCGACGCCCGCCCCGCCCTGGTCCTCACCAGCGCGGACCTGGCCGACGGCCTGTTCGCGGACAGCCCGGTGCCCCGCCTGCTGATCGAGTCGCTCGACACCGCCGGCCACTCCCCCGCGGACCTGGCGGACGGGGACCGGCGGGCGCCGCTGACCCCCGACCGGGCCGCGTACGTCATCTACACCTCCGGCTCCACCGGCCGCCCCAAGGGCGTGGTCGTCACCCACACCGGCCTCGCCAGCATGGTCGAGAGCCAGCGCGAAGGACTGGCCGTCACGCCCGACAGCCGGGTCCTGCTGTTCGCCTCGCCGTCCTTCGACGCCGCCGTCTGGGAGCTGGGCATGGCCCTGCTCACCGGCGCCCGCGCCGTCCTCGGCGACGCCGACCAGCTCCTCCCCGGCCCGGCACTGACCGAGCTGATCGCCGACCAGGGCGTCACCCACCTCACCCTGCCGCCCACCGCCCTCGCCGTCCTCGCCCCCGACGCGATCCCCCAGGGCGCCACCCTGGTCGTCGCCGGCGAGGCCTGCCCGCCCGACCTCGTCGAGCACTGGTCCGCCCGCACCCGGATGGTCAACGCCTACGGCCCCACCGAATCCACCGTCTGCGCCAGCATGAGCACCCCGCTCAGCGGCCGCGCCAACCCCCCGATGGGCCACCCCGTCGCCAACACCCGCCTGTACGTCCTCGACTCCAGCCTCCAGCCCGCCCCCACCGGAGTCACCGGCGAGCTCTACCTCGCCGGCGCCGGCCTCGCCCGCGGCTACCACGGCCGCCCCGACCTCACCGCCGAACGCTTCGTCGCCGACCCCTACGGCCCGCCCGGCAGCCGC
>NZ_JBHUAF010000383.1:0-8382 GCF_042789895.1 Kitasatospora sp. NPDC056783 | reverse complement strand
TCATCCAACTCGCCGGTGTCTTCCGGGGCTTGACGCCCTGTCCGACGTTTCAAACTCTAGCCGATCCCCGCTCCGAAAAGCGAATCCGGCCGCAATCCGATAAAACGAACACGCCGAATAAGCGCCAAGCCGTGACGCGAAAAAGCGAAACGACCGGCACGAACCGGAAATGGTGTTTCAGGGGATTGGCCGCCCCGGGACCGTCCGCGCGGATGCGTGTCCGGTGCTCCCTGTCGAGCGACTAGGGAACACTACCCCTGTCCGGGGCCGGAAGCAAACCCGCCCCGGAGACGGTGCGGGTGCACAGGGCCCGGCCGGACTTCACGTATTCGCCGTTGGGGTGGTCGTTGCCGGCGACCCAGTGGCGGGCGGTGGCCTCGTCACGGCCGCCGTCGCGGTGGCGGCGGAGCAGGCGCGCCTCGCGGACGGCGTCATCGGTGTGCACGTACCAGAGTTCGTGCAGCGCTCGGCGGGCGTCCGGCCAGGGGGCGTCGGCGGAGGCGAGGTAGTTGCCCTCGGTGATGACCAGTCGGGTGTGCGGGCGGACCACGTGGCGGGCGGCGACCGGTTCGTCCAGGGTGCGGTCGAAGTCCGGCACATAGATGTCCTGGAAGCGGTCGCCGGCGATGCGGCGCAGCAGGGCGACGTAGCCGTGGGCGTCGAAGGTCGCCGGGGCTCCCTTGCGGTGGGTCAGGCCGAGGCGCTCGAGCTGGGTGCCCGAGAGGTGGAAGCCGTCGAGCGGGACGTAGGCGGCGGTGCCGGGGCCTTCGACGCGCTCGACCTCGGCGACCAGGTGGCGGGCCAGGGTGGACTTGCCGGCGCCGGGCGGGCCGGCAAGTCCGAGGATCGTACGGGCGTTGCTGCCCGGGCCGCGGAGGAAGCCGAGGGCAAGGGCGGTGAGGCGGTCCTCGTTCATGGCCGCACCTTACTCAGCGCGCACCGTGCCCGGCGCTGCCCCGCGAGTGGGACCGGCCCGGGCGGCGTCTGGCGGCTCAGCGGTCGGCGAGGGCGGGCAGGTCCAGGGTGAGGGTGCCGGCGTCGGCGTCGAGCAGAGCGGGGACACCGAGCGGGACGGTGAGGGTGGAGGGGCAGTGGCCGAAGCCCAGCTCCCAGAGCACGGGGACGCCGAGCCCACCGAGCCGGTCGAGCATCACGTCCCGGACCCGTTCGGGCCGTCCGCAGCCCTCCCAGGAACCGAGGGCCACGCCGGCCACGCCGTCGAGGGCGCCGGAGCGCAGGAGCTGGGTGAGCAGACGGTCGAGCTGGTAGGGGTGCTCGTTCACGTCCTCGATCAGCAGGATGCCGCCCTCGTACGAGGCCCGGGCGGCGGGCGTGCCGCGCTCGGCGGTGAGGACGTGGAGGCAGCCGCCCGCCGTGATGCCCCGGGCTCGGCCGGGGACGAGCGGGCCGGCGGAGGGAGAGGTGAGCACGGTGGTGGCGGTGGGCTCGAAGAGGGTGCGGCGCAGGTGTTCGGCGGTCGGGCCGTCGGTACAGAAGGAGACCCCCGCGGCCAGCGGTCCGTACAGGGTGGCGAGGCCGAGGCGCTGGGCGAAGGCCTCGTGCAGGGAGCTGACGTCGCTGAAGCCGATGAAGGGCTTGGGCCGGGCGGCACGCATCGCGGTCCAGTCCAGCAGGTCGGCCATGCGGTGCACGCCGTATCCGCCGCGCGCGCAGATGACGGCGTCGACGGTGGGGTCGAGCCAGGCGGACTGGAGGTCGGCCGCGCGGTCGGCGTCGGTGCCGGCCAGGTAGCCGAGGACGGGGTGGGTGTCGAGGACGTGCGGGGCGATGGTGACGCGCAGCCCCCAGGAGCGGAGGATCGCGCAGCCGGCGTCGAGGCGTTCGGCGTCGATGGGGCCGCTGGGGGCGACGACCGCGATGTGGTCGCCGGGCAGGAGGTGCGGAGGGCGGGTCAGCCCCTGGCCGGGCGTGGTCGGGTGCTGGTCCATGGACCGGGCCGCCTTTCGGGCGCGGGAGCGGGGTGCGGGCGGTCCCGGTGCGGTCTCGGCGTGGTCGCGGACGCCCGGTGACGATATGCCCCGTGGCGGCCGGCGAATCCCCCGTTCCCGGCCGGTGTCCGGTGGTGAGGGTTCTTCGGACCACCGCCCGCGTCCGTCTCCCGGACCCGGTGGGGGTCCGTCCTGCGGGGCGGGCGGAGAACGCGGCAGGGCCGTCCGGAACGGACGGCCCTGCCGGGGCGGGTGGGGGTGTCAGTCCTCCACGATCAGTGCCGGGGTGTCCTTGTGCAGTGTCTCGCCGCGGAAGAACTCCGGCCGGATGAATCCGTACCAGGTCATCAGCCCGGCGCCGAGCAACAGGATGCCGACGCCGATCACGAAGACCGAGCCGATGCCGAAGACCGAACCGCTGCCGTAGTCGGGGTTCCAGGCGTCGGTGAGGGTCTGGAGGAAGACCGCGCTGAGCAGCACGCCGCCGAGGAGCGGGGCCACGCCCTTGAGCAGCAGGTCGCGCACACCGGTGCGGAGCGAGCGGCGGAAGTACCAGGCGCAGGCGAAAGCGGTCAGTGCGTAGTAGAAGCAGATCATCAGACCGAGCGCCAGGATGGTGTCCTGGACGACGTTCTCGCTGATCAGGCTCATGCCCACGTAGAAGACCGCGGTGGCGATGCCCGCCGCGACGGTGGCGTAGCCGGGGGTGCGGAAGCGCGGGTGGACAGTGCCGAAGCGCGGCGGCACCGCGCGGTAGGCGCTCATCGCGAGCAGGGTGCGGGCCACCGGGATGAAGGTGGTCTGCAGACTGGCGGCCGCACTGGCGACGACGGCCAGGAAGAGCAGGATGCTCCACGGCGAGCCGAGCACCGGACGGGCCAGCGCGGCGAACACGTTGTCGGCGGTGGCCGGGTTGCCGAGGCCGTTGCCGGTGCTGCCGACGCCCGCGAACATCTGGGAGGCGATCGCGACCAGCAGGTACGAGCCGACCAGGGTGACCATGGAGATCATCGCGGCGCGACCGGGGGTCTTGGCGCTGCCCATCGTCTCCTCGTTCATGGTCAGGCAGGTGTCCCAGCCCCAGTACATGAAGATCGACAGCGACAGTCCGGCAGTGAACGCGCTGAACGAGCTGACCTGGAGCGGGTTGAGCCAGGAGAACGAGAAGCCGATCGAGTCGGGCAGGTCGCCGGCGACGGCCTTGCCGATGGCGATGGCGGAGAAGAGCACCAGCACGGCCAACTGGAGGCCGACCAGGCTGTACTGGAACCACTTGGTGGCGGTCATCCCCCGGTAGCTCATCGCGGTGGCTCCGGCGATCAGCAGGACCACGGTGAGCAGGTGGACCGCCTTGTTCTGGTCGAGTTCGGTGACCCAGCCGCTGCCGGTCATCTCCCCGAGCATCAGGTACAGGAAGTCGGTCGCGACCCCGGCCAGGTTGGAGAGCACGATGATGGTCGCCACCGTCAGGCCCCAGCCGGCCATCCAGCCGACCCGGGGGCCGAAGGCCCGGACACCCCAGGTGAAGGACGTCCCGCAGTCCGGGAAGTCCTTGTTCAGCTCCTTGTACGCGAACGCGACGAGCAGCATCGGCAGGAAACCCGCCAGGAACACCGCGGGCATCTGGACGCCGACCGCGGTCACCGTCGGGCCGAGCGTCGCGGTCAGGCAGTAGACCGGGGCGACCGTCGAGACGCCCAGCACCACGCTGCTCAGCAGGCCCACGGAACCACCCCGTAGACCCTTGTCCCCCGCTCCCCCAGCCGTCCCCTGGTCAACGGGGACTCCACCACTGATGCCACTGACCGGGGCACCCTGCGGAGCGCCGGGCGCCATTGCCCGGCCGCTGCTCGTGTGCTCTGAGAGCTGCTGATCAAACACCAGCGCACCCTAGATGCGAGCACGGAAGGTTGAGTAGACCAACCCTTGGTGATCTAAACCACGTGCTTTGATTCGTTCCCGCAGGGCCCGCCAGGGGTGGCTTATTAACGGTCCGTTAACCCATGTACCTTGGTTTCAAAGGAGTTGAGCCAAGAAAATTTCACCCTTTTGCCAAGGTTTGACATGGTTTGCCCCGCAGGCACGGGCGGGGCGGCGCTCGCTCTCCGAGTCGGATAGGTTTGCCTAACCTAATCTTGACCCGTGAAAGGAGCGTCGCGTGCCCCCCACCTCCGACGACCTGGCCCTCGCCCCCCGCACGCCCAGCCGCCGCCGGTTCCTCTCGGCGGGGATCGCCGGCGGGGCGGTGCTCGGCCTCGGCGGGCTGCTCACCGCCTGCGGCAGCTCGGGCGGATCGGGCGAACCGGGCGGTGCCGGCGCCTCCGCTCCGGCCGGTGGCGGCTCCTCCCCGAACCAGAAGTCGGTCAAGCAGGGCGGCGACGACTACGCCGGCGTGATCGAGAAGATGAAGGGCTTCGGCACCGACGCCGCCCCCGGCGTCTACCCGCGCACCATCAGGCACGCGATGGGCGAGACCGTCGTCCCGGCCAGGCCCACCCGGGTCGTGGTGCTGGACACCGGCGAGCTCGACAACGTCGCCGCCCTCGGCATCCAGCCCGTCGGCGTGGTGTACGCCGACGCTTCCAAATCCCTGCCGTCCTACCTCAAGGACAAGGCGGGCAGCCCGGCCGCCGTCGGCACCATCAACAGCCTCAACCTGGAGGCGATCGCCGCACTCAAGCCGGACCTGATCCTCGGAAGCCAGCTGCGCGCCCAGGAGCAGTACGCCCAGCTGTCCAAGATCGCGCCGACCGTCTTCTCGCTACGGCCCGGCTACCCCTGGAAGCAGAACTTCCTGCTCAACGCGAGCGCCTTCGGACTGGAGGCCGAGGCCCGCTCGCAGCTCGACGCGTACCAGGCGGCGGCCGCCGCGATCGGGGCGAAGCTCGGCGACAAGCGGCCCGCCATCACGCCGCTGCGCTTCATGCCCGGGCGCACCCGGCTCTACGCGGAGCTCTCCTTCATCGGCACCATCCTCACCGACGTGCCGCTGCCGCAGCCCGAGATCGAGCGGGTCAAGGAGCTCGCGGTCGAGGTCAGCCCGGAGCAGATCGACAAGGCCGACGCCGACTGGATCTTCTACGGCGTGTACGGCAGCCCCAGCTCGACCAACCAGGACGCGGTGCTGGGCGGCGCGCTCTGGAAGACACTCGGTGCGGTCAAGTCCGGTCAGGCTCGACCGGTTTCGGACGAGACCTGGTTCCTCGGGCTCGGTGTCATGGCGGCGAACGCGGTGCTCGCCGACCTCAAGGGGTTTGTCGCGCCCGGAAGTTGAGCCGACCCGGCGGGCCGGGATCGGACGGGGGCGAACTGGTGCGGACGGAAGCGGTGGTTGCTCCGTTCGGATGACAACGGGGTTTGCCTGAAACCGTTTTGGGCGATCCCACGGCGGGCTGGTGGCGGCGTCGCGGTGGGATCGCGGTGGGATCGTGTACACCATCGGGGTTCGACGCTTGGAGCTCGTCGCGATGGTGCGGGAGGATCATCGGAACCGTTCCTCGAAGGGCCCGCAGATGACCTCGCTCCACCCCTCCGCAACCGACCCGTCCCTGCCCGGCCAGCCCGGGGAGAGCGCCGGATCCTCACCCCCGCCCGCTGTGCCCGGCCCGCCCGCCGAGGCCGTCTCGATGTGCTCGATCGCCACCGCCGTCGAGCCCGGGGCGGCAGCGCCCGGTGCCCCGGACGGAACGGCCCGCCAGGGCGGCGGCGCCTCGCGCTTCGACGGCGCCTCGCGCTTCGACTCGGTGCCGCAGCCGCGCAGCCGGAACGACGCGGAGGTACGGGCCCCGCTCGGCGCGGACGCGGTGGCCGAGCACGATCCGGCCGCGACCGACGCGCCCCCCTCCGGCCGCGCCGCCGAACCGCCCGGCCCCGTCACCGGACCGGACGAGAGCGGGTTCCTCCGGTTCCGGCCCACCGCCGCGGCATCGGAGATCGGCCTGTCCGTGCCGGCACAGCGCTCGGCGCGCGAAGAGCTGCGGCCCTTCGGGTCCCGGCGGCCGTCGCCCTCGCGGCGACTGCGTCGGATGCACCCCCAGGCCGGGCAGGGGGCGACCGCACGGGAGACGGCCGCGACCGGCCCGGCAGACCCGACCGGGACGGGCCTGCCGGGTGCCACCGTCCGGGCGGGGGGAGCCCCCGGCGCGGAGGGGGCGGGTGAACTCGGCGGTGCGGTGGGGGCGACCGTGGCGCGGACGCCGTCGTCCGGGACCGGCTCCGTCACCGTCGACCCCGCGCCCGGTACCTGGGCGGCCGACGCCGACAGCCCCCGCTCCGCAGCACCCGGTGCCATCAGCCCTGGCACCGTCGACCACGCCGCCGCGGGTACCGATGGCGGGGCTTCGCGGGCCGAACCGCCGCTCGGCATCCTGATCGGCGGCAGCCCCTGGCCTGCCGAGGCCCTCGGCCGGCCGGAGGAGCGGGCGCCGGTCCGGGTGGCGGCCACGCCGATCCGGGTCGGCCGTGGCACCTGCCTGGTGGTGCTGCCCTCCTGGCGGCCCGCCATCGCCGTCTCGGTGTCGACCGAACTGCTGCTGTCCGCGACCGGGCTCGGCTTCGAGCAACTGGCCGACGCCCAGCTGACGGTGCTGATGAACCCCGGCGCGCTGCACGACCGGGAGCTGGAACTGCGCGGCTGGGAGTGCGCTCCGGCCGGGCGGGCCCGGCGCGGCACGCGCCCGTAACCGCTCCTCCGGGGGCCGTTCCGTGACAGGACCGGGCGGCAGGGCCGGGCGGCGGGACCGGAAGTCCGCCCTAACGCGCGGCCGGGGTGTTCGGGACGTAGCCGAGGTCGACGGGCACCGGCGGCCGCCCGTCCACGGCCCAGCCCCCGCGGACCTCGTCCAACAGGTCCGGCAGCATGGGGGGCCAGAGCGCGTCGGCGTTCTCGTCGGCGAGGTCGGCGGGGGTCCACCAGCGCCAGTCGAGGATCCGGTCGACGGCGTGCGCCCGGCTGACGTCGCCGACCGGGCCGCGGTGCGGTCCGCCGGAGAGGTAGATGTGCTCGTGCTGGCGGACCGGGGTGCCATGCCAGGTGAAGTCGTGCTCCCAGGTGCAGAGCAGCGGGCCGGGTTCGAGGTCGCGCCAGCCGGTCTCCTCCCACAGTTCGCGGCGGGCGCCGTCCCACGGGGTCTCGCCCCGCTCCAGTCCGCCGCCCGGCGCGGTCCAGTGCACGCCGACCTCGTCGTTGTCCGAACGGAGCAGGAAGACCGAGCCGTTGTCGTCCAGCACCACCGTACGGGCGGCCTGCCTCGGCTTGCGGGTGCGCGGTCGCAGCAGATTTCGCATCGGCTCACTCTCGCAGCGGCCGCCCAGGGCGTCGAGTGGATTCGCCACTCCGGTCGGGTGCTCGGGCCGACCGGTCCGTCGTGGCTGGCGCGTGGCCCGTCCACCGGCCGTACCCTGGCGGCCATGCCCGTACCCGCGATCATCTTCCCCGCCGATCCGCTCAACCCGCGCCGGCCCGACCCGCACTTCGCCTGGGAGTCCCGGACGCTGCGGGAGTTGGGCGGCGGGCACCACCTGGTCGACCACGACGCGCTGCTCGCCGGGAGGGCCGAGGAGGCGGTCCGGCGGGTTCCGCAGGACAGCGGCCCGCTCTGGTACCGGGGTTGGATGCTGCCCTCCGCCCGGTACGCCGACTTCGCCGCCGCGCTCACCGCCCGCGGCGGCAACCTGCTGACCAGCGCGCCCGGCTACACGGCGGCCCACGAACTGCCCGGCTGGTACGACGTGTTCGAGGGCGCGACCCCGGCCAGCGCGTGGATCCCGTCCGACGGGCCGGCGGCGCCCGGGCCCGCGGAGCTGGCCGAGGCCGCGGCCCGGCTCGGCGGCCACGGCCCGGCGATCGTCAAGGACTACGTGAAGTCGCGCAAGCACGAGTGGCACGAGGCCTGCTACGTGCCGGAGTTGGCGGACCTGGCGACCGTCGGCCGGGTGGTGGAGCGGTTCGTCGAGTTGCAGGGCGAGTTCCTGGCGGGCGGTGTGGTGCTACGGCGGTACGAGGAGTTCGCGGGCGCGCCCACCGGGACGGACGGCGGGAACGGCGCGGGCGGTTCGGCCGGTCGGAACGGTGCGGGCGGTGCTTCCAGTGCGACCGGTGCTTCAGGTGCGACCGGTGCTGCCGGCGCTTCCGGTGCGGAGCGCGTGGACGGCGACGCGTCGGGTGCGGACGGGCGCGCCGTGGAGGCCCGGGTGTGGTGGCTGGACGGCCGGCCCGTCCTGGTCGGGCCGCACCCCGATGCCCCGCGCCTGACCGTCGAGCCCGACCTCACCGATGTCCGGGCACTGGTCCGCAGGCTGGGCTGCCGCTTCGTGACCACCGACCTCGCCAACCGGGCGGACGGCTCCGGCTGGCGGGTGGTCGAGGTCGGGGACGGGCAGGTGAGCGACCTGCCGCGCGGGATCGACGCCTCGGGGCTGCTGGCCTCGTTGC
>NZ_JBHUAF010000382.1:0-8389 GCF_042789895.1 Kitasatospora sp. NPDC056783 | reverse complement strand
GCAGCCCGCCGCCACCCCGGAGGCCGAGGCCCCCGTCGAGCAGGCCCCGGCCGAGCCCGTCGCCGCCGAGCCCGTCGCCGCCGAGGCAGAGCCTGCCGCCGCCGTCGAGGAGCCCGTCGTCGCCGCCGAGACCGAGCCCGTCCAGGAGCCCACGGCCGAGGTCGCCGAGGCACCGGCCGAAGCCGCCGTGGAGCCGCAGGCCGCCCAGTCGGTCGCCGAGCAGCCCGCCGCGCCGGAGGCCACCGCCGAGGAGGCCGCACCCGTCGAGGGCGTCGTCGAGCAGCCCACCGAGCAGCCCGCCGAGGCCCAGCCCACCGAGGCCCAGCCCACCGAGGAGCAGGCCGTCGAAGCGCAGGCCGTCGAAGCGCAGCCCGCCACCGAGGAGGCGGGGGAGCCGCAGGCCGAGCAGCCCGAGCAGCAGCCCGCCGAGCCGCGCGGCCCGGCCGCCCCCGGCTACGACGAGGCCGGCCGCGACGCCGTCCACCAGGTGATCCGCGAGCGCCGCGACATCCGCAACGGCTTCCGTCCGGACCCGATCCCGCACGAGGTGCTGATCCGCGTCCTGGAGGCAGCCCACACCGCGCCCAGCGTCGGCTACTCCCAGCCCTGGGACTTCGTGGTGATCCGCTCGGCCAAGACCCGCAAGCGGATGCACGCCCTGGCCGAGCGCCAGCGCGAGGCGTACGCGGACTCGCTGCCCAAGGGCCGGGCCAAGCAGTTCAAGGAAATCAAGATCGAGGCCATCCTCGAGACCCCGGTCAACATCGTGGTGACCGCCGACCGCACCCGCGGCGGCCGGCACACCCTCGGCCGCCACACCCAGCCGCAGATGGCCCCGTACTCGGCCGCCCTGGCCGTCGAGAACCTCTGGCTGGCCGCCCGCGCCGAGGGCCTGGGCGTCGGCTGGGTGAGCTTCTTCGACGACGAGGAGCTGGTCCGCGAGCTCGGCCTGCCCGAGCACCTGGAGGTCGTCGCCTACCTGTGCGTCGGCTTCGTCGACGAGTTCCCGGGCGAGCCCGAGCTGGAGCAGCAGGGCTGGGCGAAGAAGCGCCCGCTGTCCTGGGTCGTCCACGAGGAGCAGTACGGCAACCGCGCGCTGCCCGGCGAGGAGCCGCAGAGCCTGCTCGCCGACACCCTGCGCGGCATCCGGCCGCTGGACGCCAAGGCGCTCGGCGAGGCCTGGGACCGGCAGAAGCGGATGACCAAGCCGGCCGGCTCGCTCGGCATGCTGGAGATCATCTCCGCCCAGCTGTGCGGCCTGTCCCGCAAGTGCCCGCCGCCGATCCCGGAGCCCGCCTGCGTGGCGGTCTTCGCCGGTGACCATGGCGTGCACGCCCAGGGCGTCAGCCCCTGGCCGCAGGAGGTCACCGCCCAGATGGTCGGGAACTTCCTGGCCGGGGGAGCGGTGATCAACTCCTTCGCCAAGCAGATCGGCACCGAGGTCTGCGTGGTCGACGTCGGCGTCGCCGCCGAGCTGCCGGACGCCGTCCAGCAGGGCCGCGCCACCGGCCTGCTGCCGCGCAAGGTCCGTCCCGGCACCGCCGACATGACCCAGGGCCCGGCGATGACCCGCGAGGAGGCCCTCAAGGCCATCGAGGTCGGCATCGAGACCGCCCGCGACCTGGTCGCGGCGGGCAACAAGGCGCTGGTCACCGGCGACATGGGCATCGCCAACACCACCGCCTCGGCCGCCCTGATCTCGGTGTTCACCGGCCTCGACCCGGCCGAGGTCACCGGCCGCGGCACCGGCATCGACGACGAGACCCACGCCCGCAAGATCGAGGTCATCCGCGCCGCGCTGGCCCTGCACCGGCCCGACCCGAGCGACCCGGTCGGCGTCCTCGCCGCCGTCGGCGGCCTGGAGCACGCCGCCCTGGCCGGCTTCCTGCTGGGCGCCGCCTCGCTGCGCACCCCGGTGATCCTGGACGGCGTCATCGCCGGCTCGGCCGCGCTCGCCGCCAAGGCCATCGCCCCCGAGGTGCTGGCCGCCTGCATCGCGGGCCACCGCTCCGCGGAGCCCGGCCACCAGGCCGCGCTGGCGAAGCTCGGCCTGCGGCCGCTGATCGACCTGGACCTGCGGCTCGGTGAGGGCACCGGTGCCCTGCTGGCCCTGCCGCTGGTGCAGAGCGCGGCCCGGGCGATGCACGATGTGGCCACCTTCGACTCCGCCGGGGTCACCGAGAAGGCCTGACGCGTCCCGTCACCGCTCCGCGTTCCGGCCCGAGGGCACGCCGGACCGCGGAGCGGTGTCGTGCCGTACCGTTCCCCCGCCCTCACCCCCGATCAGGAGCACCGCCGATGACCGCGCCCACCCCGCACCCCAGCACCGAGGGCCGTACCCCGTACCCGGTCGGCCTGCTGCTGGCCGGCCGTCGCGTCGTCGTGGTCGGCGGCGGACAGGTCGCCCAGCGGCGGCTGCCCGCCCTGATCGCCTCCGGCGCCGAGGTGCACCTGATGTCGCCGGCCACCACCCCGGCCGTGCAGGCCATGGCCGACGCCGGCGAGCTCACCTGGCACGCCCGCCCCTACCGGGAGGGCGACCTGGCCGACACCTGGTACGCCCTGGTCGCCACCGACGACCCGGCCGTCAACGCGGCCGTCAGCGCCGAGGCCGAGCGCGAGCGGGTGTTCTGCTCCCGCAGCGACGACGCCGCCGCGGCCACCGCCTGGACCCCGGCCAGCGGCCGCGACGCGGGCGCCACCGTCGCCGTCCTCACCGGTGACCCGCGCCACTCCGCCGCCCTGCGCGACGCCATCGTGGACGGCCTGCGGGACGGCTCGCTGGCCGCCCGCCAGTACCGCTCGCACGGCGCCGGCGTGGCCCTGGTCGGCGGCGGCCCCGGCGACCCGGACCTGATCACCGTGCGGGGCCGTCGCCTGCTCGCCGACGCGGACGTGGTGGTCACCGACCGCCTCGCCCCGCGCGAACTGCTCGCCGAACTGCCCGAGCACGTCGAGGTGATCGACGCCTCCAAGATCCCGTACGGCCGGTTCATGGCCCAGGAGGCGATCAACCGCACGCTGGTCGAGCACGCCAAGGCCGGCAAGTTCGTCGTCCGGCTCAAGGGCGGCGACCCGTACGTCTTCGGACGAGGCGGCGAGGAGCTGCTGGCCTGCGCCGAGGCCGGCCTCCCGGTCACCGTCGTGCCCGGGATCTCCAGCTCGATCAGCGTGCCCGCCGCGGCCGGCGTCCCGGTCACCCACCGCGGCATGACGCACGAGTTCACCGTGATCTCCGGCCACGTCGGCCCGGACGACGCGCGCTCGCTCACCAACTGGGAGGCCGCCGCGAAGATGAGCGGCACCCTGGTGCTGCTGATGGCCGTGGACAAGATCGGCGCGATCGCCGCCCGGCTGGTCGAGCACGGCCGGCCCGCGGACACCCCGGTGGCGATCGTCCAGGAGGGCACCACCGCCGCCCAGCGCCGGGTGGACGCGACCCTCGGCACCGTCGCCGCGGTGGTCGAGGCCGAGGGCGTCAAGCCCCCGGCGGTCATCGTCGTCGGGGACGTGGTCAACGTGCTGGCCGCCGCGTTCCGGCACTGACCGCACGGCCGCGCGGAGTGGGAAGTCGGCCCGTCCGACTTTCTACTCCAGCGGCTGCTCCGTCCAGATGACCTTCCCGGTCGCCGTGTACCGCGTCCCCCAGCGGTCCGCGAACCGCGCGACCAGGAACAGCCCGCGCCCGCCCTCGTCCTCGGTCGCCGCGTACCGCAGGTGCGGCGAGGTGCTGCTGCCGTCCGACACCTCGCAGATCAGTGACCGGTCCCGCAGCAGCCGCACCCGGATCGGCCCGGAGCCGTACCGGATCGCGTTGGTCACCAGCTCGCTCAGGATCAGCTCGGTGACGAACGCGGCCTCCTCCAGCCCCCAGGCCGTCAGCCGCTCCGCCACGGCGGCCCGGACCCCGCCCACCGCCGCCGGGTCGGAGGGCACCTCCCACTGCGCCACCCGGTCCGGCGCCAGCACCTTCGTCCGCGCCACCAGCAGGGCGATGTCGTCCTGTTGGTGCGCGGGCAGCAGCGCCCCGAGCACGTCCGCACAGGTCTGCTCGGGCGAGCGCGCCGGCCCCTCCAGCGTCGCCCGCAACAGCTCCAGCCCCTCGTCGACGTCCCGCTCGCGGTCCGTCACCAGCCCGTCCGTGTACAGCACCAGCCGGCTGCCCTCGGCCAGCTCCAGCTCGGCGGTCTCGAACGGCAGCACCGCCAGCCCCAGCGGCGGCCCGGTCGGCAGCTCCGGGAACACCACCCGGCCCTCCGGGTCCACGACGGCCGGCGGCGGGTGCCCGGCGGTGGCCAGCGTGCAGCGCCGCGACACCGGGTCGTAGATCGCGTACAGGCAGGTCGCCCCGGCCAGCTCCGCGCGCCCGCCGCCGGCCGCCTCGTCCTGGTCGATCCGGTTCACCAGCTCGTCCAGGTGCCCCAGCAACTCGTCCGGCGGCAGGTCCAGGGTCGAGAAGTTGTGGATCGCCGTGCGCAGCCGGCCCATCGTCGCCGCCGCGTGCAGCCCCTGCCCCACCACGTCCCCGACCACCAGCGCCACCCGCGCGCCCGGCAGCGGGATGACGTCGAACCAGTCCCCGCCCACCCCGGCCTGGGCCGGCAGGTAGCGGTGCGCCACCTCCAGCGCGTTCTGGACCGGCAGGTTGCGCGGCAGCAGGCTGTGCTGGAGCGTCACCGTCATGGTGTGCTCCCGGGTGTAGCGACGGGCGTTGTCGATGCACACCGCCGCGTGCGCCACCAGTTCCTCGGCCAGCGCCAGGTCCTCCGCCTCGAACGGCTCCACGCGCTGCGCCCGCCAGAACCGGGCCACCCCCAGCAGCACCCCGCGCGCCCGCAGCGGCACCCGCACCAGCGAGTGCACCCCGTACGCCAGCACCCGCTCCGACCGCTCCGGGTCCTGCCTGCGCCAGTCGGAGGCCTCGGCCAGGCGCGGCTCGATGTCCGGCTCCCCGTTGCTCAGCGCCCCGGCCAGCGGGGTCGCGGGCACCACCTCCAGCACCGTGCCGACCGGGTGGAACGGCGCGTCCTCCCGGACGCCCGTCACGGCGACGCGGCGCATCCGCCCCAGCGACGGGCCCGGCGGCGGCTCCTCGCCGGTCAGCACCTGGTCCGCCAGGTCCACCGTGACGAAGTCCGCGAACCGCGGCACGGCGACCCTCGTCAGCTCCTCCGCCGTCCGCGTCACGTCCAGCGTGCTGCCCACCGTCACCCCGGCGTCGTACAGCAACCGCAGCCGCCGCTGCGCGCGCTCGGCCCGGCCGGACAGCGCCGCCAGCTCGGTGGAGTCGCGCAGCGTGGCGACCCAGCCGGGCGGGCCGGGCCCCTGGCCGATCAGCCGGACGTTCACCGCCAGCAGCCGCTCCCCGGACAGCACCACCTCGTCGGTCACCGGACGGCCGGCGGTCAGCAGCTCCAGCGGCGCCCGCTCCAGGCCCAGCTCGGCCACCGGCCGGCCCTCGGCGTCCGGCGGCAGGCCCAGCAGCCGGCGCGCCTCGTCGTTGCAGAGCAGCAGCCGCCCGTCCCCGCCGACGATCATCACGCCCTCGCGCACCGCGTGCAGCACCGCCGCGTGGTGCTCGTACATCCTGGTCATCTCGACCGGTCCCAGCCCGTGCGTCTGACGCCGCAGCCGCCGGCTGATCAGCGCCGTCCCGAGCGTGGCCAGCCCGACCGCGGCCGCCGCCGTGCCCAGCACCACGGGCAACTGCCGCTCGCTCGCGCTGCTCACGCTCCGCAGCGTGACGCCCGCCGAGACCAGCCCGGCCACCGAGCCGTCCGGCGCGTACACCGGGACCACGGCCTGCACCAGCGGGCCGAGCGTTCCCGTCAGCTGCTCCGTCACCACCTGCCCGCGCAGCGCGGGGGCGTACGTGCCGACGAACCTCTCGCCGATCCGCGCCGGGTTCGGATGGGTGTAGCGGATGCCCCGGTCGTTCAGCACGACGATGAAGTCCACGCCCGAGCCGACCCGCGCGGCCTGCGCCCTCGGCTGCAGGACGGCCGTCGGATCGGGGGAGCGCAGCGCGTCGACGATGCCCGGGGAGTTGGCGAAGGCCTGCGCGACCGCCACGGACCGGTTGCGAGCCTCGTGCCCGGAGTCGTTGCGAGACTGCACCACCAGCGCCACCGCGGCCGCCGCCACCAGCAGCAGGACGACCAGGATCTGGAGCGCGAACACCTGCCCGGCCACCGACCGGTGCCACACCGGCCACCGCCGCTCGGCGCGTGGCAGCTGTGGCCGACCGTGTGGGCGTCCACCGGTGGAGCCGGTGGAGCCAGTGGCACCAGAGGCCGACGGAGCCCGGGATCGGCCCGGAAATCGGGCCATACGGTCATGTTTGCACCACGTCCAGCCGGGGACCACCCAGCTCCCTCGGCCGTTTGGCCTTCCCCGCCCAGGCTTGGCAAGATCGCAGGGTGTCCGAACCCCGCACCATCACCGACCCGGCCGATCCCCGCCTCGCCGACTACACCGGCCTCACCGACGTCGAACTGCGCCGCCGCCGCGAACCGGCCGAAGGCCTCTTCATCGCCGAGGGGGAGAAGGTCATCCGCCGCGCCATCGCCGCCGGCTACCGGATGCGGTCGATGCTGCTCACCCCCAAGTGGCTGGAGGTGATGGGCGACGTCATCGCCGAGGCCGACGCCCCCGTCCACGTGGTCGAGCCCGCGCTCGCCGAAGCCGTCACCGGCTACCACGTGCACCGCGGGGCCCTCGCCTCGATGGAGCGCCGGCCTCTTCCGGACGCCACCGAGGTGCTCGCCGGTGCCCGCCGGGTCGCCGTCCTGGAAGGCCTGGTCGACCACACCAACCTCGGCGCCATCTTCCGCAGCGCCGCGGCCCTCGGGATGGACGCCGTCCTGCTCTCGCCCGACTGCGCCGACCCGCTCTACCGGCGCGCGGTCAAGGTCTCCATGGGCGCCGTCTTCGCCGTCCCGTACGCCCGGCTGGACCCGTGGCCCGCCGCCCTCGACACGGTCCGCGAGGCAGGCTTCACCCTCCTCGCCCTCACCCCTGCCGACACCGCCGTCGACCTCCACACCCTCACCCCGCACCGCCTCCCCAAGGCGGCCCTCATGCTCGGCGCCGAGGGCGACGGCCTCACCCCCCGCGCCATCGCGGCCGCCCACCACCCCGTCCGCATCCCCATGGCCCACGGCATCGACTCCCTCAACGTCGGCGCCGCCGCCGCCGTGGCCTTCTATGCCGTCACCACCCCTGCCCCGTAGCCTCCTTCCCGCTCACCCGCATCGCCGCCGCGCCGGAAGTCGGCGGGCCCGACTTCTCGCGCGCTGCCCGGCGTCTTTCGCCGGTGGCACCGCCGTTCCGCAGAGGCTCCGGGTTCTGTCCGCGACCGCCACGCGAGAAGTCGGCCCGCCCTGGCTTCTGCGCGACTTCGGTGGCGGCAGCTCGGCACGCCGGAAGTCGGCCCGCCCGACTTCTCGCGCGCTGCTCCGGGTGTCCTTCACCGGCGGCGCGGGTTTCCGCAGGACGGCTCCGGCCCTACCCGCTCCGCCGCGCACCGGAAGTCGGCGGGCCCGACTTCTCGTGGGTGCCCGCTCCGCTCGGCCGCAGCGCTGCTCAGCCCGTGGGGGCGGTGGGCGGGGCGGGGGCGGCGGCGGGGGGCGGGGTGGTGGCGCCGGGCCAGGACTCGTCGAGGGTGCCGTCGGCGCGGACGGCGTAGCGGGTCGAGGCGATCGCGCCGGTGGCGGCCGCGCGTTCCTCGCGGACGACCGTGCTGCCGTCCAGCCGCCAGGTGGCCGTCGCCTGCGGGTCCGCCACCGAGGTGCGGGAGGTGGTGGCCACGGGGGAGTCCCCGTTGAAGGTGTAGAGCTGGACGAGGTCGACCGGCGCCGAGCCCTCCGCCCGGCGCAGGACGACCACGGCGGCCGGCAGGCCCTTGTACCGGGCCGGCAGCACCGCGCTCAGCGCGACCTGCGGCCCGCCGCCGACCGAGTGCCCGTTCTGCAGCGCGATGGCCTGCCCGCCGGCCCCGTCGGGGTAGCTGTGGTTCGGCCAGTCCACCGTCGGCACCGGCGCCTGCGGGGGCGTCAGCCCGGCGTCCGCACCGCTGCGCGCGGCCGCGGGGAGCGGTGTCGTCGAGGACTGCGGCGCGACGTCGACCGATGTCCCCGGCACCGCCTGCTGGCCGCCGCCCGTACCGGTGGTCGCCGCCACCCCGGCCGGTGGCCGCGCGCTCTGGTTGCCCCGGTTCTCGCACCCCTGCGCCGCCGCGATGGCCAGCGCCACCCCGATCGTCACGGTGACGAAGACCACCAGCCGCTGCCGCAGCAGCCGCTGCCGTGCGGTGCCGGGCCGTCCGCCGGGGGCGGGGGTGTGCTGCCGGTCCCGGGGGCGCACCCGCTCCTGGGGACGTCCCCGGTCG
>NZ_JBHUAF010000381.1:0-8432 GCF_042789895.1 Kitasatospora sp. NPDC056783 | reverse complement strand
GCTCGGGATCGCGGGCACGGGTCCGAGGACGACGCCCTAGCGGCGCATCACCAGGGGCTGCTCGCTGAGCAGGTACGCGCCGACCGTCTCGAAGTGCGAGTACGAGAGCGCGATGTGCTTGGTCACCGAGTTGATGTCGCGAAAGGCCCGCTCCAGCCGGCTGGAGGCGTACATCGAGGTCGTCCCGGCCAATGTGTACGCGGCCTCCACCGCCGCTGTCGCGGCCTCGCCGGCGGTCGCCGAGGCGAGCCGCACCAGCGAGCTGAGGTCGTCGCCGGCCGTTCCGGACTCCTCGACCTGCCGAGCCGCCTCGAACAGCAGCAGCCGCGCCGAGTACAACGCGGCCTCGGCGCGCGCGAACCGCTCCTGGACGACGTGGTTGGCGGCCAGCGTCCGCGTGCCGCTGGCCGGGGTCTTGGCATGGGCCGTGGTGTAGAAGGCGTCCAGCGCGTCCTGCGCCACCCCGAGCGCGACCGGCGCGGTGGAGAACGGCCCGAAGTCGAAGTAGCCGATCGGGTAGGCCCGGGAGTCCCGCTCCGGCGGCGGCTGCACCATGCGGCCCTTGCGGACGGCGTAGGCGTCGGAGACGAACCGCTCGTCGACCCGGAAGTGGTTGCTGCCGGTGCCGCGCAGGCCGACGGTGTACCAGGTGTCCTCGAACCGGACCTCGGAGGCGGGCACGTACAGCATCACGATGTCCGGGCCGGCCGGCGTCCGCACGGGCTTCCAGTCCTCGCAGACCAGCGCCGTGCAGACCAGCCAGTCGGCGTGCGCCGAGCCCGACCCCATCGCCCACTCACCGCGCAGCAGGTAGCCGCCGTCCACCGGCTCGGCCAGGCCGGAGGGCTTGACGCCGCCGACCGCGAAGCCCTCGCAGTCCCGGAACAGTTCGCGGGAGGTCTCCTCCGGCAGGTAGTCGGACAACCGGCCGATCGCGCCCTGGACGCCGATCTGCCAGGACACCGAGGCGTCGAGCCGGGCCAGAGCCTCCAGGGCGTACATGCCGGCCGTCAGCGACACCTGCTCGCCGCCGAACGCCCGGGAGACCCACATGCGGGTGAAGCCGGCGTCGCGCAGGGCCGCGTAGACCTCCCGCGACATCTTCCGGTCGCGCTCCGCCGCGTCCCGGTGCGCCTCGACCAGCGGGGCGACCCGGTCGACCCGGTCGAGCCACTCGCGCTGCTCGGAGGTGGGCGGGGCTTCCGGGAGCCGGTACCGCTTGGGACGGTCGTACATGGGGGTTCGCTCCTTCGATCTGGTCCGGGCCGCGCGACACCGATGACGGGGGCGGGTATCCGGAGAGGTGCGGATACCCCAGTGTCGGGCGGGCCGCCGGGAGCCGACTCCTCCCAGCGTGCCCTGTCGGACGATCGGGCCCGCGGTCAGCCGCGGGGGAGCCCCCGGGCGTCGAGTTCGGTGGGCAGGCCGAAGGCGGCGTACACCTCCGGGTCCTGGAACACCGAGGTGCGGCTGATGCCCCCGGCGGTGACGGTGAACACCTGGAGGGTGTGCAGCCCGTAGCCCTCGTCCGTCCGCCGGTAGGCGGCGAAGCCGGGCTGGCCGTTGGCGGTGATCCGCTCCAGGTGCCAGTCCGTCCCGGACTTCTCGAACACCCAGTGCATGAACAGGCCGTAGTTGTCGCGGCCGGTGAACCAGTTGAGCATCGGCGGCATCTCCATGAGCACGTCCTCGGTGAGCAGCCGCTTGAGGCTCTCCACGTCGGCGTTCTCGAAGGCCTTCATGTAGCGGTCCACCCAGGCCCGCTGCTCGGCCGCGAGCGGCTCGCCGAGGTCCTCGTGGGAGATGCCGGTCTCCTTGAGCCGGGCCCGCGCCCGCTGGAGGGAGCTGTTCACCGACGCCACCGTGGTGCCGAGGATGTCCGCGGTCTCGGACGCCGCGAAGGCGAGCACGTCCCGCAGGATCAGCGCGCCGCGCTGGCGTGCCGACAGGTGCTGGAGGGCGGCGGCGAACGCCAGCCGCAGACTGCTGCGGTCGATCACGGTGCCGGCCGGGTCGCCGGTGTCGAGCAGCGCGTCGGGGAACGGCTGCAACCAGGGCACGTCGTCGCCGCGCACCAGCGGCCCGAGCGGTTCCGCCTCCGTCACCAGCCCGGACGGCAGCGGCCGCCGGCCCGAGCCCTTCAGGGCGGTGAGGCAGGCGTTGGTGGCGATCCGGTACAGCCAGGTGCGCGGTGAGCTGAGGGTCTCGTCGTACTGCTCGCGCGCCCGCCAGGCCCGCAGGTAGGTGTCCTGGACCAGGTCCTCGGCGTCGTGGACGGTGCCGAGCATCCGGTAGCAGTAAGCCAGCAGCTCGGACCGGTACGGCCCGATGCGGCGGTCGAAGTCGTCCTCTGTGGTCACCGCGTGCCCCTTCCGGTCCCTCACCCCGGCCATGGTAGCCGCGCGGCCGGACGACCGTACCGCGCGGAGCGGCCGACGGGAGGTCAGAACCCGTTCAAGGCCCACCGGTCGGCGCGCACCGTGGCGGAGCCGGGGACGGGCAGCTCGATCAGCTCGGGCTTGAACAGCGGGGCGACGCCCATGGCGGGCTCCCAGCGGGCCAGCGACTCGTCCTGCTCGACCTCGACGCGGTAGCCGCGCTCCAGGTCGCTCACCACCCGCAGGATGAGGCGCACGCCGAGCGGTGTCAGGTGCTCGCGCCACAACGACTCGGCGGTGGAGCCGGGCGGGACGAGGAGGTGCTCCTGCGCGGCGATCGGGCCCGCGTCGGTGCGCTCGGTCAGGTGGTAGACCGAGCCGCCGGTCACCCGGTCGCCGTCGCGGATCGTCCAGCGGATGGCGTCCCGGCCCCGGTGCAGCGGCAGCAGGCTCGGGTGGTAGCCGATCGCGGCCACCCGGGCGCGGGCCCGGGTCCGGCGCCCGATGAACGCGTGCGAGTGCGCGGCCAGGATGATGTCGGTGCCGTCCGGTACGTGGTGCGCCCTCAGGTCGGGCGACGGCGTCCACTCGACGCCGCGCGGGTACGCCCAGGAGCGCAGCCGGTCCCAGGTCATCGGGTTCGCGTCGTCCTCCGGCCCCTGGCCCGGAGCGAGCCGCCGGCGCTGGCGCGGCGCGGCCACCCCTACGATCCTGTGTTCCTCGACCAGGGCTTCCGCCACGGTGACGGCGAAAGCCCCCTGGCCGGACAGGTAGATGTTCATGGGTCCCTCCCGCTGACTGGGGCTGTCGCCATGAGCGTAGGGGCGGCCGGCACCGCCGGACTGCTTCCGTGTTGCCCGAGTTCCGCGGGCGGTCCGGTCAGCCGCCGAAGGCCTCGCAGGAGGCCAGCAGGCTCTCCTCGAACCCGCCTTCCGGCATGCCCTTGCCGGCGGTGAACAGCAGCGCCTCGTCGTAGACGCCGTCGAAGACGGCGGCGAAGCGCTGCCGGGCCTCCTCGGGCGTGCCGTGGACGGTCAGGGTGTCGAGCATCCGGTCCGAGACGGCGGCCGCCACGCCCGGCATGTCGCGCCGGGCGAACGCCTCGCGGATCGCGGCCACCTCGGACCCGAAGCCGTGGAAGGCGATCAGCGGGTCCGCCGAGGCCCGGGACGCGAACACGGCCAGCTGGGTCGCGGCGAGCGCCCGGGCCCGGGCCGGGTCCTCGCCGACCGCGCAGATCGTCATCCCGGTGATCGGGACGGGCCGCTCGCGCCCGGCGAGCTTCGCCGCCGCCGCCAGGGCGGGCCGGACCACCTCCTCGGCGAAGGCCGCGCTGCACAGGGGCAGGCCCATCAGCCCGTCGGCGACCGCGCCCGCGGCGCGGATCATCGGCGCCCGCCCGCCGGCCAGCAGGATCGGCGGACGGCTCGCCCCGGCCGGGTCCGCCGGCCGCGGCCAGGGCTGGAGCGTCGGGTCCACGGGGATGTGACAGCGGTAGAACGGGCCGTCGTGGTCCACCGGCTCCGTGCCGACCTCCCAGATCCGCCGGATCAGCGGCACCAGCTCGGCCAGCCGGGCGGCCGGCCGGTCCTCGTCGAGGCCGTGCCAGTCGGAGATCACCTGCGGGTTCCCGGTGCCCAGCCCCAGCCGGACCCGGCCCGGCGCGAGTTCCGCCAGCGACCGGAACTCGGTGGCGGTGGCGACCGGGGTGCGGCCCAGCGCCCAGGCGATGGCCGACCCGATCCGGATCCGGGAGGTCGCGGCGGCGACCGCGGCGAGTGTCACCACCGCCGAACGGTCGTAGAACTCACTGGAGTGGAAGGACGGCAGCCCGCGCCGTTCGGCCTCCACCGCCACCCGCACCATCAGTGGCACCGTCCCGGCCTGCACCGCCAGCCCCGGCCTGGTCCTCAAACCGCCGTCCACGTGGATCTCCCTCCCGAAGCGCCGAACACGTGCTCCGACGGTATTTCCCGCGCCCGGCGCCCGGCTTCTCCCACGTTGTGCCGGGTCCGGAAAAAGTTTCGCGCCGGGGCGATGAGTTCCGTGGGCGGCGCCGGTATGTAGGGGTGAGTCCGTCGGAACAGCCAGGCGGACCGGCTCCGAGGGAGAATCCAATGTCTGTCACCCGTACCGAGGACGAGGCCGCGATCAACGCAGTGCTGGGCGCGACCTACCAGGCATGGGAGGCCAACGACGCCGACGCCTTCGTCGTCCACTACAACGAGGACGCGACCGCCATCCTGCCCGGATCGCTGCGCGCCGGCCGCGACGTGATCAGGGAGAGCATGGCCAAGGGCTTCGAGGGGCCGCTCAAGGGCAGCTCGACCTACAACAAGCAGCTCGGCATCCGCTTCCTCGGGGACAGCGCCGCGATCGTCGTCAGCGAGTCCGGCATCCTGTTCGCCGGCGAGAGCGAGGTCCCCGACACCCGCAAGATCAACGCCACCTGGGTCCTGGAGAAGAAGGACGGCTCGTGGCACATCGCCGCCTACCACAACAGCGCGATGCTGGCGCCCGCGCACTGACCCCCGGGCCGGGCGTACACCGCGGGAAGGCCCCCGCTCCGTTTCCGGAGCGGGGGCCTTCCGCGTGCTCGGCGAGCCGTCAGGTGCGGGACGGCGAGCCGTCAGTCCAGGCCGGCGAGCAGGGCCTCCTCGAACCGCCGGGACACCTCCTCGATCACCTCGGCACGGTGGAAGGCCGTGTCGTAGACCAGGTCGAGGGTCAGCCGGCCGTCCACCGTCGAACCGAACAGCGTCGGCACCGGCCCGCGCGAGGTGGTGGCCCACCGGCTGTCCGTGATCCGCAGGCCCTCCGGTACCGGATACTCCTCGATGACGCCGATGTTCGACACCATGAAGGAGATCGGCGGCAGCGGGGTGGCCTCGCCGACCGAGCGCTGGGAGACCAGCCGGTGCTGGATCTCCTCCTGCTCCAGGGCCTCCTTGAGCTGCGTGCCGATCCGCCGGCCCACCTCGGCGGGGCTGTCGGCGGCGTCGACTCCGGTGGAGCACACCAGCCGTGCCACGCAGCAGAACGGCGCGTCCGGGGCGATCGGCGGATCGACCCGGCCGCGCAGGTCCACGGCGAACGCGGGCGCCACCGGCAGCGGTCCGGCCTCCGGGAACCGGGCGCGCACCGCGCACGCCATGGCCCCGACCAGCAGGTTGGTGAGGGAGACCCCGCCCCGGCGGGCGGCGGCCAGCAGCGCGGCCGTCGTCGCCGGTTCGAAGGCGAACGCGCGCACCGCCAGTCCACCCGGCGCGCCGGCCGCCGTGCCGAGCGTCAGCGGCGGCTCGCCCTCCTTCGGCAGCACCACCGGACCGGGCTCGTACGCCGCGAGCAGGGCCTCCTCCAGCGACCCCCCGAACGCGGACCCGCCGCGCGGGGCGGCGCTCTCCGCCCCGCGCAGCAGGTCGGTGTAGTGGCCGAGCATGCGGCGTAGCAGCAGCGTGTTCAGCCGGGCGTCGCTGCCGGCGTGGTCCCCGGCGAAGCTGAGCACCGCCGACTCCGGCCCCTGGGCGAGTGTGACCCGGAACAGCCGGCGGTCGTCCTCCAGTTCGGTGTTGAGCACCTGTACGAGGCCGTTGCTCCCCGGCTCGACGAGCTCCAGCCCCGGCCCCTCGTCGACCAGTTCGACGGCGACGGAGTCCGGGGCGCGACGGAAGGAGCAGCGCACCAGCGGATGGTCGCGCTGGAGCAGGCGCAGCGCCCGCTCCAGGACCTCCGCGTCCAGCCGGCCCTCCAGGGTGACGCTCGCGACGACCGGGCCGACGCGCCACAGGTAGAACAGGGACTCGAAGAAGGTGAGGGAACGTCGTTCGTTCGTCATCGGCGAACCTTTCGCGCGTCCGGGCGGGGGGCGGACCGGCCCGGGAGGAGAGGGGGCCGGTCAGGGCGGAGAAGGGACCGGCCCCGGGTGCGGGGGGACCGGCCGGGTCCGGTCACGCGAACGGCGTGGGGGTGAGGATCCGCCGGTCCAGCCGGGCCACGAGCGGTCCGTCGAGCTCACTGAGCCGCTTGGCCTCGGTCCACCGCGGGTCGGCGAAGAAGGACGCCCAGTTGCGTTCCAGGGCGTCGTACGAGTCGTGCTTCAGCACGTAGACGACCTGGCCCATGGTCTGCGGGCCGAACTCCGTCAGCGAGATGAAGACCACCTCCATTCCGTGTTCGGCGAGCAGCTCCAGGGCGTGCTCCCGGAACCGGCGGATCAAGTCCGGAAGCCGGCCGGGGACGGCGGTGTACTCGCGCAGTTCGTAGATCATTTCGAGTCAACTCCCATACTGGGAAAGGGATTTGGAGGGGCCGGCCCGGAGCTCGGCGCGGCGCGGGTCGGCGTCCGGGAGCCTAGCCGCGGCGGGCCGGGGCGGACTTCTCCCTGAGTGCTCCGACAGCTCCGGCCCGGTCCGCGCGCGGACGGCGATGAGTTCCGGCCCCGTCGCCGGTATGTAGACCGAGCCCCGGCCGGCGACCCCCGTGCCGGCCCCGGGGGTGGAGCGATCGAACGGAGAGAGTCATGACCACGGCAGGGTCGGCGACGCAGCCGACCGCGGCACCCGCCGCAGAGTCCAACCGGCGGTGGATGATGCTGGTACTGCTGCTGCTCGGACAGTTCATGGGCCTGGTCGACGTGTTCATCGTCAACGTGGCCATGCCCTCGATCGGCACCCAGCTCCACGCCTCCGGCGCGTCCCTGCAACTGGTCGTCGGCGGCTACACGATCGCCTACGCGATGCTGCTGATCACCGGCGCCCGGCTGGGAGACCTGTACGGGCGCCGCCGGATGTACCTGCTGGGCGTCGTCGTGTTCACCCTCACCTCGGTCGGCTGCGCGTTCGCGCCGAACGCCGTCACGCTGGTGGTGTTCCGATTCGCCCAGGGTGCCAGCGCGGCGGTCATGGTGCCGCAGATCATGAGCGTCATCCAGATGCGGTTCCAGGGCCGGGCACGCGCCAAGGCGCTGTCCGCGTACGGCGCGGTGCTGTCGACCGGCGCGGTGGCCGGCCTCGTCCTCGGCGGCGTGATCGTCAACGCGGACCTGTTCGGCGCGAGCTGGCGCCCGGTGTTCCTGGTCAACCTGCCGATCGGCCTGGTCCTGATCGCGCTCGTGCCGCGGCTGCTTCCGCTGGACGCCCCGAGCGGCCGCCGCCGGCTGGACCTGTACGGCCTGGCACTGGCCGTCCCGGCGGTGTTCCTGCTGGTCCTCCCCGCCGTCCTCGGCCGTGAACTGGGCTGGCCCGCCTGGACGTTCGTCTGCATGGCCGCCGGAGTCGCGCTCGCCGCCGTGTTCGTGCGGGTCGAGCGGGGGATCGCGGCCCGCGGCGGCGACCCGCTGCTCAACCTCGCCGTCCTGCGCGCGCCCGGCATGTCGATCGGCATGGTCACCGTGGTGTGTGTCCAACTCACCTACGGCGGCTTCCTGTTCGTCTTCACCCTGCACCTCCAGCAGGGCCTCGGCGAGAGCGCGCTGCGGGCCGGCCTGACCTACCTCCCGATGTCGGTCGCCTTCGGCCTGGCCGGCTTCTACTGGCGCAGGCTCCCCGAGCGGATCCACCACCTGCTGGCCCCGGTCGGCCTGGCGGTTTCCGCGGTCTCCTACGGCATGGTGGCGCTCGCCATGCAGGACGGCGGTTCCGGCGGGGCGCTGATGTGGGCCGGCACGATCCTCAACGGTGTCGGCATGGGCCTGTCGGTGAGCCCGCTGCTCACCCAGTCGCTGGTCAACGTGCCGATGGACAAGGCGGTGGACGCCAGCGGGCTGCTGACCACCATCGTCCAGCTCGGCCAGGTCGCGGGCATCGCGGTGTACGGGGCGCTGTACCTGACGCTGGTCGACCGGACCGGCGACGGCACCCACGCCCACGTCCTCGGCGGCGCGATGTCGACGAGCGCGGTCTGGATCCTCGTCGTGGCCGCGCTGGGCGTGGTCCCCGGCGCGGCCCTGTCCCGCGTCGTCCTGCGGGCCCGCCGCCCGGCGCCGTCCCCGTCGCCCGTCGCCACCGCCCCGGCGGGCGCCACCGACTGACCGCCCGTCCCACCGCCGCCCGCCCC
>NZ_JBHUAF010000380.1:0-8480 GCF_042789895.1 Kitasatospora sp. NPDC056783 | reverse complement strand
GAACTCGGCGGCAGCGTCAGATGTGTTACAGAGCCACGGCCCGTTCGTCGGCGAGCGGCGCCGCCTCCAGCGCGGCCAGCGACTGCCGCATCAGTTCCTCGATCCGCCGCTCCACCAGCTCGGGCGCGCCGCTGCGGGCGACCAGCTCGCGCAGCCCGGCGACCTCCTCGGTCTCCAGGTCCGGCGCGCCGAGCCGCTCGTCCAGGTGCCGGGCGTCGGCGGCCGACAGGCCCCGCATCGCGTGCGCGACCAGCAGGGTGCGCTTGCCCTCGCGCAGGTCGTCCCCGGCCGGCTTGCCGGTGACGGCCGGGTCCCCGAAGACACCGAGCAGGTCGTCGCGCAGCTGGAAGGCCTCGCCCAGCGGCAGCCCGAACGCCCCGTACGCCTCGACCAGCTCCGGTCCGGCGCCGGCCAGCAGGGCACCCACCTGGAGCGGCCGCTCGATGGTGTACTTCGCGGACTTGTAGTGCAGGACGGTCTGCGCCCGCTCCAGCGCGCCCTCGTCGGTCGAGTCGCCGGCCACCGGCTCCAGCACGTCCAGGTACTGGCCGACCATGACCTCGGTGCGCATCAGGTCGAACACCGGCTTGGCGGCCAGGACGGCGGCCGGTTCCAGCCCGGAGCGCAGGAACAGCTCGTCGCACCAGATCAGCAGCAGGTCGCCGAGCAGCACCGCGGCCGAGGCGCCGTACTGCTCGCGGTCGCCGCGCCAGCCGCTGTCGCGGTGCAGTGCCTCGAATCGGCGGTGCACCGAGGGCAGGCCGCGGCGGGTGTCGCTGCGGTCCATCAGGTCGTCGTGCACCAGGGCGCTGGCCTGGAGCAGCTCCAGGGCGGCGGCCGCGTTGGCGATCGCCTCGCCGGTGGCGCCCGCGGCCTGGCCGCCGGCACCGCGCCAGCCCCAGTAGCAGAAGGCCGGGCGCAGCCGCTTGCCGCCGTCCAGCAGGAAGTCGCGCAGCGCGTCGGCGGCGGGGACCAGCTGGGGCGAGATCTTGCCGAGCAGCACGGACTGGCGGTCCATGAAGGCGGCGAGCGCGGCGTTGACGCGGGTGCGGACGTCCTCCGCGTCGATGGGGTTGACCGCACGATGGGCAGGCCGGGCGCTGGGCGAGGTCACGATGGGGCTCCGCTGGTTTCTCTGGGGTGCAGCAAGCGTAGCGGGGAGGGCGGGAACGGGTGTGCGAGAAGCCCGGCCGGGGGCGCGGCGGGGGCGGCCGGAGTCCGGAATCCGGGACGAACCGGAAAGACGTCCATCACTTGTCTCGATAGATGGAATCCGCTGCCCGGCCCTTCCGAAGGCCGGATAGCCTGCCAGCATGGCACTCGGCATCGCTTCGACGAGAACGGATCGCGCACTCACCGTGCGCGAACTCCTGGCAGCCGGCAAGCGTTCCTTCTCCTTCGAGTTCATGCCGCCGCGCACCGAGGCCGGCGAGCAGAAGCTCTGGGACGCCATCCGCCGGCTCGAACCGCTCGACCCCAACTTCGTCTGCATGACGTACGGCGCGGGCGGCTCCTCGCGCGAGCGCACCGTCAACATGGTCGGCCGGATCGCCACCGAGACCACGCTGACCCCGGTCGCCCACCTCACCGCGGTGGACCACTCGATCGCGGAACTGCGCAACATCATCGGCCAGTACGCGGACCAGGGGGTGCGGAACGTCCTCGCGGTCCGCGGCGACCCGCCCGGCGACCCGAGGGGCGAGTGGGTCAGGCACCCGGACGGCGTCACCTACGCGTACGAGCTGGTGGAGCTGATCAAGGGCATCGGCGACTTCTGCGTCGGCGTCGCGGCCTCGCCGAACATGCACCCGCGCTCGACCGACTGGGACGAGGACATCCGGCACTTCGTGGCGAAGATCCGCTCCGGGGCCGACTACGCGATCACCCAGATGTTCTTCGAGGTGGACGACTACCTGCGGCTGCGCGACCGGGTGGTCGCCGCCGGCTGCGAGGCGCCGATCATCCCGGAGATCATGCCGGTCACCAACGCCAAGCAGCTGGAACGCTTCCCGCAGCTCAGCGGCTCGCCCTTCCCCGCCGACCTGGAGGCCCGCCTGCGGGCGGCCATCGACGACCCGGCGGCGCTGCGGGCCATCGGTATGGAGCACGCCACGGCGATGTCCGAACGGCTGCTCGCCGAGGGTGCGCCCGGTCTGCACTTCATCACGCTGAACCACTCGACGGCGACGCTGGAGATCTACCAGAACCTGGGACTGCACCAGCGCTGAGGGGCGGTCGGCGGCCGGCCCGGGCGGAGCCCGCCGGGCCGCTGCGCGGGCGTCTCCCCGCCGTGGACGCCGGGTGTTCACGAGCCCGTCACCGTACCGGGGTGGCGGGCTCGGTCGTGTGCGCCCGGCGGCCGACGGCGGTGGGAACGCGATGCGGTACCCCGGCCGTTGAACCGGTACAGTCGCGGCACACGCGCGGCGTGGACGCGCGGGCACGCGACTGGAGGTAGCGGGCGGATGGGCATCGGATACCTGCTGCTGTGCGCCGCGTTGGCGGTGGTGGCGCTCTGGCTGCTCGCGGAGGTGCTGCTGCAGAACCGGGCGCCGCTGCACTGGCGGGCCCTGGCCCTGGCGGGCTTCCTGGGCGTGGCCGCCGGGATGGCCGTCGGGTCGGTCGTGGTGATCGGGGCGGGTGCCGCGCTGTTCGCGGTCGGCCAGACCTTCGTCACCCTCTCCGTCAAGCGCGGCCACCAGACCGGCTGGTCGCTGCGGAAGTCCGACGGCAGCCTGCCCGGCCCGCTCGCCAAGGTGCCGCTGCTCGGCGCCCTCACCGGCGGCGCCGCCGCCGTGGCGGCCGTCGCGGTCGCCGAGAAGCGGGTCGGCGAGGTCAGTGCCGTCGAGGAGACCCCGGCCGCGGTGCCGGTGCCGGTGCCCGACGAGGCGCCGGAGGTGGAGCAGACCGCCACCTTCGAGATGCGGGAACTCGCCCAGGACGGCGTCTACGCCCCCGGGTACTACGAGCAGCCGCAGGTCCAGCCGCAACCGCAGGACCCGTACGCCGCCACCTACCAGGCCGGCTACGACCAGGAGCAGTGGCAGACCGAGCAGCAGCCCGTCTTCGCCTACGACCAGCAGCAGGCCTACGGCGGCTACCAGCAGCACCAGCAGCAGGACCCGTACGGCGGCTACCAGCAACCCCAGGACCCGTACGCGGGCTACCAGCAGCAGCACCAACAGCACCAACAGCAGCAGCCCCAGGACCAGCACCAGCAGCCCCAGCACCAGCAGCCCTGGGACCCGAACGCCCACCAGCAGCAGCACTGGCAGCCGCAGCCCGACCAGCCGGACCCGCAGGTCCAGAGCATCCCGCAGCAGCCGATGTACGACCAGAACTACGGCTACCAGCAGCAGAACACCTGGCACCAGGGCTGAGGGCGTTACGCCGGGCCGATCAGCCCGGCGGTGATGCACGCCGACATGCCGACGCGGGCGAGGCCGCCGCCGGGGTGGGCGTTGCCGCCGACCAGGTAGAGGCCGGGGACGGCGGACTCGTTGGCCGCGTGGAGCCAGTGGCCCGAGGAGCCGGCCAGGGCCGGGCGGGGGACGGAGCCGAACACCGCTCCGGTCTCCCGGCGGGTGTCCTCCGGGGTGCGCACGACCCGCCAGAGCACCCGGTCGCGCAGGCCCAGGCCGGCCGCGTCGACGTGGGCGAGCAGCTGGTCGGCGTAGCGGTCGGCGAACCCGGGGGCGGTCCAGTCGACGTCCTCCTCCTGGGCCGGGACGGTCGCGGTCAGCACCACGCTCTCGTGCCCGTCGTCGGGGCGCAGCGTCGGGTCGTCCGGGCGGAGCACCTGCACGGTGGGGCGCTCGCAGGGCGGCTCGGAGAGGGTGAGGGCGTTCGCCTCGGCCGCCGGGTCGGCCGCGTGGACCACCGTCCGGTGCACGGTGCCCTCGGGCCGGGCCCCGCGCAGCGCGAGCAGCACGCTGAACCGGCCGGGCACCTCGAACGGCTCCCACTCGTCGGCCGGCAGCTCCGGCCACTCGGCGATGCCCCGGCCGAACAGCACGTCGGTGTCGATCGCGGAGACCACCAGGTCCGCGTCGATCCGGCCGTGCGCCGTCTCGACCCCGGCCGCCCGGCCGTCCGCCACGACCACCCGGGTGACGGGCGTCCCGAAGCGGAACTCGACCTTGCGCAGCTCGCAGCGCCGGTACACCGCGTCGGCGAGGGCGCGCATGCCGCCCCGGACGTACCAGACGCCGAAGGACTGCTCCATGTACGGCAGCACGGTGGCCCCGGCCGGGGCCAGGCTCGGCGAGATGCCGTGCCGCAGCGCGGGCTCGCCGAGCAGGGCGGTCAGGCCGGGGTGGTCGCCGAGTTGCAGCCGGGCCACGTCGAGGAGGGTCCACGGGCGGGGGCGGCGCAGCCGGGCCAGGCCGGTGCGCGGCGGGACGGGGTACGGGTCGGCCGTCAGGGCGGCCCGCTCGGCCGGGGAGAGGTCGTCGAGGAAGGTCGGGCGGGGTTCCTCCAGCAGCGGGCGGCGGGTGGCCTCCCAGACCGTCCGGCCGTGGTTCATCACCTCGCTCCAGCGGGCGCCGGCCCCGGCGCCGAAGGCGGTGTCCAGGGCCTGGCTGACGCCGCCGCGGGAGGCGTTGGGCAGGGTGACGGCGGTGCCGTCGGGGAACAGGTGCCGGCTCTCCGGGTCGACCGGGGCCAGCTCGACCAGCTGCTCCAGCGGCTCCTTGCCGGTCTTCAGGGCGAGGTCGCGGTAGACCGCCGGGAGGGAGAGCAGGCCGGGCCCGGTGTCGAAGGCGAAGCCGTCGCGCTCGTACCGGCCGACCATGCCCCCGTACGTGCCGCTCGCCTCGCAGACCGTCACCCGGTGGCCGAGGGTCGCCAGCCGGGAGGCCGCCGCGAGCCCGCTCATTCCTGCGCCGATGACGACGATCTTTGCCATGGCCCCGATCCTAAGACCCGCCCCCGGCGTCCCCGGCCCGCCCTACGCGCCCCCGGCCCGTCCTACGCGCTCTCCGCCGCCGCCCGGGCGGCCCGGCGCTCGCGGCGGCGGGCCCGGAAGGCGCGGATCTTGCTGATCGCCAGCCAGACCAGCAGCAGGCCGGCGGCCAGGACCACGGCGGCGACCGAGGCGGCCAGCCAGGGGTGGAAGATCGCCAGCGTGACCAGGCCGGCCACCGAGAGGTCCTCGGCCATGCTGACCACGATGTTGCTGAACGGCTCGGGAGAGGTGTTGACGGCCATCCGCAGTGAGGACTTCACCAGGTGGCTGACCAGCGCCGAGGTGCCGCCCATCGCGCCGGCCGCGACCTCGCTCAGCGAGCCGGGGTCGTGGCTCGCGATCAGCACGCCGACGGTGGCCCCGGCGATCGGCCGGATCACCGTGTGCGCGACGTCCCAGACGCTGTCCACGTACGGGATCTTGTCGGCCACCGCCTCCAGGGTGAACAGCACGGCGGCCGCCACCAGCACGTCGGTGCGCTCCAGCGCCTGCGGCACCGAGTCCGTGTCGGCGAACCTGCCCAGCAGGCCCAGCAGCAGCACCACCGCGTAGGCGTTGATGCCGCTGGCCAGTCCGCTGGTGAAGATCAGCGGCAGGACCGTCATCGCGTCGTCCCCTCCTCGTCGGGCGGGCCGGCAGTGCTCCTCGCCCGGCGGAGCCGGTGGCACCCGGCCCCGCCGCCGTACCGTACCGGCAGCCGGGACGCCGCGGCGGTGTCCGCCGGTTCCCGGGGCAACGGCAGGCCTCCTGAGTACGGATACTCAGATCGAGGGTTGAGTACCTGAGCGGATGGCCTCCGACCTGCGCGGACGGGAGAGTGGTGGCACCCGGGAGGACGGCGCGTAGGGCGTCCGGCCCGCCCGGGCGGCGGATGCCGTCCGTCTTCCGGCCGCGCAGGCGGCAGGAGGCGCCGGACGGACCGCCACGGGGCTGGTCACGGTCCTCGCACCGCCGGCACGGGGCGGCGGAGCGGGCCGGGGGGAGACCGGCCACGGGGGAGGTTCGCCACCGCCGACCGTGTGGGGGTCAGCGGAGCGACGGCACACGGCGGCGGCGCGGAACCGGGGGAGGGACCGCGCCCGCCGCCGCTTCGCCGTGTCCCGGCCCCGTTCCGACGGCGGCCGACGGGCCGGATTGTCAGTGGCGGCGTTCACGATGGCAGGGCACGGACCGTCCGGTCCGCGCGCTGCCTCGGAACGGGGGAGACCATGACCGTCAGCCGTCCTGAGCCCGTCACCGCCCGCCTCCACTCCGCCGCCCCGCCGCACCTGCCCGGTCCGGCCGTCGGCCGCCCCTCCGGTGCGGACGTCCACCCCGTGCCGCGCCGGGTCGCCGCGCCGCCGGCCGCCCTCGACCTGCTCGCCGACGCCCACCGCACCCTCGCCCGGGCCCGCGCCCTGGAGGACCCGCTGGAGCGCTACGCCACCGCCCACCTGGCGGCGCTGCGCACGGTGGCCGCCGTCCTGGCGGTGCGCGGCCGCCCGGAGAAGAACCCGCGCCGCCGCAAGGCCATCCGCAGCGCCTGGGAGGTGCTGCCCGAGGTGGCCCCGGAGCTCGCCGAGTGGGCGCTCTACTACGGCGCCGGCGCCCGCCGCCGGGCCGCCGCCGAGGCCGGGATCAGGGGTGCCGCCTCGGCCCGCGACGCCGACGACCTGATCCGGAACTCGGCGCTCTTCCTGCGCCTGGTCGAGCGGCTGCTCGGCCTGCACGCCGCTCCGCCGCCGCCCCGGCCGCCGTCGGACGGCGCCGGGAGGCCGGGCGCGAGCGGGGCTCCGGCCGGGCCGGTCCGGGGCCTGTCCGGTGGGCATCCGCGGGACAGGCCCTAAGGTGGAGGCATCCTGATCGATCTGCACGTGCCAAGGAGCCCCACCTTGTACCCGACGCGTCCCCGCAGTGCCCTGCGTACCGCCGTGGTGTGGGAGGTGGTCCGGGCGGCCCTGGAGAAGCGGACGGCCGAGCTGGACCAGCCGGTGCTCGACGTGGTCGACACCGGCGGCGGCACCGGGAACTTCGCCGTGCCGGTGGCCAAGCTCGGCCACCGCGTGACCGTGGTCGACCCGAGTCCGGACGCGCTGTTCGCCCTGGAGCGCCGGGCCGCCGAGGCCGGTGTGACGGAGCTGGTGCGGGCCGTCCAGGGCGACACCCAGACCCTGCCCGAGCTGATCGCCCCCGGCAGCGTGGACGCGGTGTTCTGCCACGGCGTGCTGGAGGTCGTGGACGACCCGGCCGAGGCGCTCGGCAGCCTGGCCGGCACCCTGCGCCGGGGCGGTCTGGTCAGCCTGCTGGCGGCCAACCGCAACGGCGCCGTGCTGGCCCGCGCGCTGGCCGGCCACTTCACCGAGGCCCGCACCGTGCTCTCCGCCGCCGACGGCCGCTGGGGCGAGCAGGACCCGATGCCGCGCCGCTTCACCGGCGAGGAGCTGGGCCGGCTGGCCGAGGCCGCCGGTCTGCGGGTGGAGTCGGTGCACGGCGTACGGGTCTTCGCCGACCTCGTCCCCGGCGTCCTGGTGGACACCGAGCCGGGTGCGCTGGAGGCGCTGCTGAAGTTGGAGGAGGCCGCCGCCGCGCAGCCCGCCTTCCACGCCGTGGCGACCCAGCTGCACCTGCTGGCCACCCTGGCCTGAGGCGCCCCACGGGGCCCGCGCGCCGTCGCGCGCACCAGGCCGCCGCCCTACGGTTCCGCACGCCGTACGGCGGCGGTTCGCGCTCCGGCGGCCGGTCGGTCCCCGGCCGTTCTCCCGCCCGTTTCCCGGGTGTTCCCGGGCCGTTTCGTCCCGTGCGGCGGCAAACCTTCCCAGGTCCGGGACGATTCCATCCGATCGGGCACTTGTCCGGGGCGTGGCGCGTTGACACCGGTGCGGCCGTCCCCGCTCGAAGTGGCCCGTCCCACGCGGTGCCGACCACTCCGTAACGGGCCCACGGACCGTATGATCTGGGTAAAGCCGGAAAGCATGACAGCCGGACGCGTGGGGCATATGGACGACACGGGTCGGGTCCCCCGCACGGGCGTCCGACCGTGTGCCCCACGGCTGATTGGACTTGCCTCCCCGACCGGGGTGGGCGGACCGGTCGCACCCGCGACCGACGAGTAGGAGGACTCCGTGCCGCTCTCGGAGCACGAGCAGCGACTGCTCGACCAGATGGAGCGAGCGCTGTATGCCGAAGATCCCAAATTCGCGTCGGCGCTCGAGGGATCCGGTCTGCGCACCTACACCCGGCGGCGGGTGTACCTGGCCGTGGCCGGCTTCGTGGTCGGGATCGGCCTGCTGATGGGCGGCATGGTCGTGCCGGACCAGATCTGGGTCAGCGTGGTGGGCTTCCTGGTGATGCTCGGGTGCGCGGTGTTCGCCGTGACCGGCTGGCGTCGCGGGCCCGCGGGCCAGGGGGCGGGGGCCCGTCCGGCCGCCGCGCCGCGCCGCAAGGCCGGGATGATGGACCGGGTGGAGCAGCGCTGGCAGCGCCGCCGGGACGAGCAGACCGGCGGGTTCTGAGTTCTCACGGACACCCGGGAAGC
>NZ_JBHUAF010000379.1:0-8518 GCF_042789895.1 Kitasatospora sp. NPDC056783 | reverse complement strand
GGCCGGGGACGCGGCGTCAGTCGCCGCCCCCGGTGTCCGCGCCGCCGTTGCCGACCCGGCGGGACCAGGTAGGGAGGGACCAGGTAGGGAGGGACGTAACCGGGCCAGCCTTCCAACGCCCCACCGGCGACCCCGTCACTCAGCCCGGACAAGTCGCCCGAACCGTAGAACAGATGCCCCTTCAGCACGGGCTGATCCCGTTCCGGACGACCTGAGGCTTGGGAGGTTCCGCTCAGGTCGTCGGCGGACGAGCGTGAACAACCGTGCGCGTTACAGCGGCTGCTGCCAGTTTCGGTAGGTGTGAGGGGAGTTGGCAAAGCCACTGTCGCTGAACGGGTTCGGAAGCATGCCGCTGAGGGTGCCGAAGAGGAATTCACCGAAGCCCGCCTCGAAACGCACCCAGCGTTCCTCTCCATACTGGACCTGGCGCCTGAAGACGACGATGTCCCAGCTGTCGGGGTCTTGGGCGTCGCAGAGCCAGAAGACCACGTCGCTATTGGCGCTCCTCGCGAAGGGGAGAAGCCTCCCCTCCTCCAGGTTCTCCTGGGCAGTACCAGTAGGGGTCGGCGGCAACTCTCCCGGGTCGAAGTCCAGTTCGTCGACGAGGACGCCGTACGGGGAGGCACCCACCGGTGGTGTTCTGATGCTGAGGTATTCGTCCAACTCCCCGCCGCCGTACAGCGCGACAAAGTCCCGGTAATCGGAGGGCAGACGTAGGCCTGTGGTCTGTGCCAGCTCGTCCCAGTCGACGCTGTCGCCCGGGGTGATCGGTTCTCCGAGAAGGGTCAAGAGGCGGCTTACGGCTGGGTGGGCCAAGGTGGTGTCTCCTCTGCGGGGTGGCGCGCTTCGATCAGTCACCGTACTGCCCAGCGTCCTGTCCAGTGCCGCTGTGGATTGACCTGCCGAGACAATTCCAGCCGCTCCCTGCGGTGTGGATCGAGTTCGAGCGATGTAGGACATCTTGATCGTGTAGGGCACGTTTCGGTTGCCCTCGTAGGGCGGGGCCACCTGATGGAGCACGATCCAACAGTGGTGACGGTACGGACGACTACCGGGGCGCCTTCGGAGCAGTCCGCCATGAGGTTGCCCACCAACCCGCGCCTTCGCTGGGCACTCGGATTGCCCTTCGCCCTGGCCGCGGCCGGTGCTGCGGCGCTGCTCCACCTCGGAACGGGAGACGACCGGGATGGTCGCCCGGGTCCGATCACGCCCTCGAACATCGCCGGGCGGCGCACCGCTTGTCCGGTCGGCGAAACCACCGAGGCCAGCGGTCGTAGCGATACGAACGCCATTTGAGGGGCCCTCCAAGACGCCTCCCATCAGGAGCCTTTGAATGTCCAGCAGCTATTCGCGCCGGCCTCGACCAGCGAACAGGCGGTGCCCCACCCCGCAGGCCTGTCCGCCCAGTACTGCGACCTCGTCATCACCGTCGGCCCCACCTCTGGGCATGCCTCGACTGCCGCCGCCACCGCCAACCCGCGCACCACATTCGTTGCGATCACCCCGGATGGTCAGCCTGCGCCGGCCGGGATCGCCTCAGGGTGCCGCCCGAGCCGGCCGAGGTGGGTGATGACGCAGGCGAGCCCCACCACCCCATGACTCGGTCAGTCGCCGCCCCCGGTGTCCCCGCCGCCGTTGCCGATCCGGCGCGGCCGGTGGCGCTCGACCCGTGTTGGGGTATCGCGACGGGTTTGGCGGTGCGAGCCGTCAGCCACCGTCGCGACCAACTCAGTTCGCCGGCGCGGCGCGGTTCGGTCGGCAACACCTGGTGGAGGCGGTCCCGGACTCCGGCCTCGTGCCGGCTCCGCACGGCGCCATCCGCAGCCGGACGTGGCCATCACTCCAAGGGCCTCTCCTGTAGTTCCAAGCCCGCTTCCTCGTCCTTGTCGTGCAGGAAACGCGGTTCGGAGACGGACCGAAGGCCTGCATCGCTGATCGGCCATTCGTCGAACCCGTCGCGCAGCAACCTGAGTAGAAACTCCGCCATCCCGTACGGGTACACGGACCAGGCCGCATGGAATCGGGAGTAGACGGCCACGGGCCACTGGTCTGGATTCTCGTCCGAGGTGACCCAGCAGAGGAAGTCCTCTTCCGTGAGTCCCCAGAGGAGCATGTCCTCGAGACGGTGCAGGCCGGCTTGGGCCGGATCCCTCCAGTCTCCCGCACCCTCGTCAGCCAGCATGCCGGCGGGAAGTGTCGACACGAAATTCCCGGTGAGCTCGGCAGTCGTGGTGGCAGGCGCTTGAACGTACAACGCTTGTTCGACCGAACCGCACCCGAAGGCGGTCATGAACTCCTGATAGTCGGAGGGGAGCCGCCGCCCGTACGTGGCCTCCACGGCCTCCCAGTCGACGACGTCCCCGCAAGTAGGCCCGAAACACGACAGAAGATTTGTCAGTTCGAACATGATTTCCCGCCCTTCCATGAGTTTTCGGACGGAACGGTGTGACCGTTGCGGTTCGGATCACCACTGACCTGCTGTGATGACTGAATCGCCTCAGGGTGCCGCCCGAGCCGGCCGAGGTGGAAGACAACGCAGGCGAGCCCCACCACCCCATGACTCGGTCAGTCGCCGCCCCCGGTGTCCCCGCCGCCGTTGCCGGTCCGGCGCGGCCGGCTGCGCAGGAAGGCGCGCAGCGCGCTCCCGGCGCCGAGCGTGAGGGCCGCGACCGCGCGCGTCCAGCGCGGCCCGCCCCGCTCGGCCCACACCACGCAGCCGCACCCCGCCACCACCAGGACCAGCACGCCCACCAGAACCGCACCGACCACCACGACCACCCGTCCTTCGTTCCCGATGCTTCCCGTACGCATCGACGCGTGAATCGTCCCACCCGGTTCGGCGGCGCGGGCGCGGGCTGTGCCAGGATGCGGTGGTCAGACGGCCCAGGTCACCCCGCACCGGCCGCACCCCGTACCAGCCACATCAGCCGCACCCCGAGGAGTCCCCGTGGCCACTGCCCGGTTCGCCACCCTGCACACCACGGCGGGCCCGATCCGCCTGGAGCTGTTCCCCTTCCACGCACCGAAGACGGTCCGCAACTTCGTCGAACTCGCCGAGGGCACCCGGGAGTACACCGACCCGCGCACCGGCGAGCCGGGCACCGGACCGTACTACGACGGCACCCTCTTCCACCGGGTGATCAAGGGCTTCATGATCCAGGGCGGCGACCCGACCGGCACCGGCACCGGCGGCCCGGGCTACGCCTTCGCCGACGAGTTCCACCCGGAGCTGTTCTTCACCAAGCCCTACCTGCTCGCGATGGCCAACGCCGGCCCGGGCACCAACGGCTCGCAGTTCTTCGTCACCGTCGGCACCCCCACCCACCTCAACCGCCGGCACACCATCTTCGGCCAGGTCGCCGACGCCGCCTCCAAGGCCGTGGTCGACGCGATCGCCGCCACCCCGACCGAGGACGAGCGCCCGGTCGAGGACGTCGTGGTCACCTCGGTCGAGATCGAGCACGCCTGACCGCGGTGATTCCCGTTCGAGGCGCCTTCCCCTCCCGCCCGGTCCGAGGCGTCCGGGCCCGCTACATGCGCCAGACGAGCTGCCCGGGCGACGTCGGCATCGTGGTCGTGGACTTCGAGCCCTGGGAGGAGGGCCTGCGCATCGAGGCCGCCCGCGACGCCACCCTCGCGGGCGACCCGGCGCCCGGGGACGTGGAGCGCTTCCACGCCGCGTTCGCCGACGGCGTGCGAGCCGAACTGGCCGAGCGACTCCCGGGCGTCCCGGTGGCGTTGGCGCTGGTGGTGCACCACACCGTGGTGCACCTGATCGACTCGCGCGAGCACTCCTTCCGGATGGCCGGACGCCTCGCGGTGCGCCAGGCGCCGGCCTCCCTGGAGGCGCCGTCGGCCCGGGGGAGCGGCTGAGGGGGGTCAGTACCCCGCGGGCACGGTGGCCCAGTGCTGGGCGAAGGTCCCGTCGCCGCGCGTGACGGTGACCGCGCCGCCGATCAGCGCGCTCCCGGTGAGGTACAGGCCGGGGTGCGCCGAGGGCGAGATCGTGTGCCTGCCCTCCGACCAGTAGCGCGTCGTCCACTGCTGGTTGACGTCGTTCCTGTCGCAGGTGCGGAGCGTGACGCCGCCGCCCCGGAAGCCGCTCGGCGCGGTCAGGCACGTGCCCGTCGCCTTGTTCTTCAGCAACTGCTTGCCGGGGGTGCCGCTCAGGCTCCAGAGCTGGTGGTCGTTGTACTGCTGGCGGTTGGCCGTGATGACCCTGCCGAAGCTGCTGCCCTCCAGGGTCTTCACGACGTGGTCCGGCGGCAGGACCTCGTACCGGTACCAGTTTCCGGCCTGCTGGACCGGCGAGGGCGTCGGGATCGGCGAGGGCGTTTGGACCGGCGAGGGCGTTTGGACCGGCGAGGGCGTCGGCGTAGTGGCCGCCGTGGCCAGGCCGGGGGTGGCGCCGAGCAGGAGGGCGGCGATGGCGGCGGTCGCGATGCGCTTGGCAGGAGACATGGTGGTCGCTCTCATGGGGTGTCCCTTGTGGGGTGTCCGAGAGGTGCGCGGGCTCTGTGCGCGGACGGCGTCGGAAGCCCGGCGGGTGGTGGGCACGGCGATGCTTCGTGCTCACCCGACCAGGCTAACCAGATGTCCGGCTGCCCGCAGCTCCGCGCGAACACGCGGGTCGCGGGCGCGTGGGGGAGGCGGAGGGTGACGCCCTGGGCGGGCGGTGGCGGACGCGTAGGCCGCCGCCCGCCGGAACGCGGGCGACGGCCTACAGGTGGTGATGCGTCAGAACGGCTCGGACGAAGAGGAGTTCCGGTGCTCGCGCGACGCCTCGGCCGGGATCAGCACGCGTACCCGCTGCCGCCGTCCGGGAGCAGGTCGTCCTTGACCCAGCCCTCCAGCGCGGTGCCGCTCTTGCGCAGGTGGGTCCACGTCCCTTCGCTCTGCGTGGTCGTGTAGCAGTGGTGGAAGACCTGGTCGCCCGGGTTGAGGAAGCCCACGACGCCGCACGTCGTGCCGGGCGCCGGGTGCCGGGTAGGGCGCTGGGGTGGGTCGGCGGGCGGGGATCAGTAGCCCGGGGGCACCAGCTTCCAGTGCTGGGTGTAGGTCCCGTGGTAGCTCTCCACGGTGGCCGAGCTGCCGATCACTCCGGTCCCGGTGAGGTAGAGGTACGGGTAGGCCGTGAGTGAGAGCGTGTGCCGGCCCTCCGACCAGTACTCCAGCTTCCACTGCTGGTTCACGTTGGTCGCGTCGCAGGTCCGGAGCGTGACGGGGCCCTTGGCATCCTTGCCCGGTGCGGTCAGGCACGTGCCGGTCGCCTTGTTCTTCAGGAGCTGCTTGCCGGCGGGGCCGATCAGGCTCCAGAACTGGTGGTCGTTGTTCTGCTCGCGGTTGGCCATGACGACCTTGCCGCTGCTGCTGCCGTCGATGCCTTTCGTGGAGAGCTGGTCCGGTGGCAGGACCTCGTACCGGAACCACTGCTCGGTCTGCTGAGACGGCAGGGTGGTCTGCGGGGTGGCCGCCATGGCCAGGCCGGGCGTGCCGCCCAGCAGTGCGGCGGCGATGGCGGCGGTCGCGATGCGCTTGGCAGGAGACATGGTGGTCGCTCTCATGGGGGTGTCCCTTGTGGGGTGTCCGAGAGGTGCGCGGGCCCTTGCGCGGATGGCGCCGGAAGTCCTGCGAGTCGCGGAGGCGCGGGAGCGGATCGCCGGCCCGCCCCGGCTGCCGGGCCTCCAGGGCCCGGTGGGCACAGGGATGCTTCGTGCCCACCCGACCAGGCTAGCCAGATGCCCGGCGGCCCGCAGCTCAGTGGGAAAGCGAAGGTCGCGGGCGCGTCGCCGGTGCCGACGGGCCGGTCGGGAGGGTCGCTACGTCACGGACCTCATGGACCACTGCTGGTTGTCCGCCGCCGCGTAGGCCCGGAGGAGGGCTTTGTCACTGCCGGCCTGGGCGCCGCCGGTGAGGGCGAGGGACGGGTGGGCCTTCGGCGAGATCTCGACCTGACTGCTTGTCACGTAGTGGACGTCCCACCGCTGGTTCGGATTGTTCTTGTCGCAGGCCTGGACGGTGACGGGATCCAGTGTGTCGTTCGGCGCGGTCAGGCACGTGCCCGTCGCCCTGTTCTTGATGAGCGGCAGCCCGCCGATGTCGCTCAGGTTCCACTGCTGGTGCTTGTTCCCGGGGTCGGGAGCGGCCGTGATGGCCTTGCCGCTGCCGTCGATGTCCAGGTTCCCGGCGGGGAGGCCGAGTGGATGGATCATGAACTGGTGCCATTCTGCGGACAGTTGGGACGGCGTGGCGGTCGTCGGGGTGCTGGCCGAGGCCAGGCCGGGGGTGCCGCCCAGCAGTGCGGCGGTGATGGCGGCGGTCGCGATGCGCTTGGCAGAGGGCATGGTCGGCACTCCCATGTGGGGTGTTCGAAAGGCGTTCTGCTGCGGATGGCGCCGGAAGCCCTGTGGGGGTTGCGGGTGCGGTTCGTCGGCGCCCCTGGCTGTTGGGCCTCCGGGGCCCGCTGGGCGCGGCGGTGCTTCGTGCCCGCCCGACGACCAGGCTAACCACATGTCCGGCCGCCCGCAGCTTCGCGGGCGGGGCGGCGGAAGCCGTCAGTTCGCCCAGCTGATACGGATCTCGTGGTCGCCGGCGGGGATGGTGAGGGCGGGGGCGTCGGTGAGGTCGCGGATGAGGTCGCGCTTGGCGCAGGGGCCGGTGAGGCGGCGCTCCAGGGCGTAGTGCTGGAAGCGGGACATCGGGAGGTGGCAGACGGCGTTCCAGATCCGTTCGAGGACGCCGGCGCTGAGGGTGTGGACCTCGGGGAGGCGGAGGCCCGGGATCTCGACGCGGACGTCGTGGTCGGCCCTCACGCGGTCACCTCGCACCAGACGATCTTGCCGACCGGGTTGCGGGGCTCGCAACCCGTGTTCTTGGAGAGGGACTTGACGAGGTGGAGGCCGCGCCCGGCCTCGCCGTCGAGGGTGAGGGCGCGCAGGACGGGCCGGCGGTCCCGCAGGGCGTCGTGGACCTCGATGCGCAGGCGGGTGGAGTCGAGGTCGAGGGCGAGGTAGATGCGGTGGCCGGGGGGCGTGCCGTGCAGCAGGGCGTTGGTGACGAGCTCGGAGACCAGGAGGAGCCCGGGGGCGAGGTACGGCTCCGAGGCGGCGGAGGAGCGGAGGAGTTCGGCGAGGTGCTCGCGGCCGATGTGGGGGGCGCGGCGGCTGCGCGGCAGCCAGGCGGCGGAGGAGTTGCAGGACATGGCGAAGACGCCTTCCAGGAGCGGAGTTTGAAGCCATGCGGGGGCATGGGGATGCCCGGTAGCGGCCACCCGTGGTCACTCAAGCGACCCGAGATGCTACTCCCTGTAGCATGCTCCGCGATGGCGCTTTTGCGCAAGCGCTCTCCCGCGCAATTGCGCCGCGCCGCAAGAGTCTTGTGATCACCGAGGGAGGTGGCAGACTGTGACCCGACGTCAACCAAGAGGGAGCGACGAGCGTGGACAGTCCAACCGTGCTGCGCCGTAGGCTCGGCTCCGAGCTGCGGAGATTGCGCGAACGGACCGGGCGTCAGGCCAAAACCGTCGCGGACGAACTCGGCTTCAGCGCGACCAAAGTGTCGCGGATCGAGTCAGGCCAGACGACCCTGAAGGAATCCGATGTCCGTGCGATGCTCGAACTGTACGGCGTTGGCGACGAGACCGAGTTGCGGCAGTTCATCTCCCTGACCCGCCGCAGCACTCAGCGCGGCTGGTGGCATGACTACGCGGACACGCTGCCGGAATGGTTCCAGACCTACGTGGGTCTTGAGGCCGACGCCGCGCGGATTCGATCGTACGAGTCAGAGTTGGTTCCTGGGCTGTTTCAGACCGCCGACTACGCGCGTGAGGTATTTCGGCCCTTCCGATCGGAACAGAACGGCGACCAGGCCATCGAACGACGGGTGAGGCTCAGGCTGCAACGTCAAGAGCTCATCCGGAATCCGGAACCACTCGTCGTGCACGCCGTGCTCTCCGAGGCTGTTCTTCGGCGCGTGGTCGGCGGCGATCAGGTCATGACGTCGCAGGTGATTCACCTGGTTGAGACCGCGCAACTGCCCAATATCACCATCCAGGTGCTTCCGTTCAGTGTGGGTGCCCACGCGGCTATGGGGACGAATTTCCGCATACTTTCCTTCTCGGACGTGCCTGGTGAGGTCGTCTTCTGTGAGTCAGTCACCAGCAGCCTCTACATCGAGAAGGAAGCAGACATCATTCGACACGAGACTGTCTTCAGCCAACTAACGTCGTCGGCGATGTCTCCGGAGGACTCTGTCTCCTGGATGCAGAAGCTGGTGAAAGAAGGGTACGGAGCATGAACTGGCACAAGAGCAGCTACAGCAACCCCTCCGGTGGTGACTGCGTCGAGGTGGCAGAGGGTGCCACCGGCAGCGTCCCGGTCCGTGACAGCAAGGACCCCCACGGCCCGGCCCTCGCCTTCACCCCCGAGGCCTGGCGGTCCTTCGTCGCCGGCATCCACGCGGGCGACTTCCCGGCCGCCAACTGACCCCGTACCGTGGGCTGCCCCGCACCGTGCGGGGC
>NZ_JBHUAF010000378.1:0-8540 GCF_042789895.1 Kitasatospora sp. NPDC056783 | reverse complement strand
GGGCCCGTCCCGTACCCGGAGGTCGTTCGCCGCTCGGAGGTCACTCGCCGCCCGGGGGGTTCACCGAGCGCAGGGTGTCCAATCTGTGCCGGTACTCCTCCGCGTCGATCTCGCCCCTGGCGAACCGCTCCGCGAGCAACTGCTCCGGGACCGCCCCTGGGCCCCCTCCACCCCCTTGGTACCCCTGGCTCTGGTACCCCTGACCCGCCTGATCCCCTCGGGCCCCCTGCCCGGTCCGCCCCGCCCACCCGGTCCGGCCCCAGCCTCCCGCGCCCGGTCCTGGCCGGCCAGGCGGACTCGGCTGCCGCCAGCGCGACACGTAACGGAACAGGGCCACCGCGAGGAGCACGACGATCACCAGGAACAGCAGCGTGCCGAACGCCATCAGTCCCACGCCCCAGCCACCCACGATGTGGCCGTGTCCGTGCCAGTACCTCATCAGGACCTCCTCCTCCGGCCCCGTCGGGGCCCTCCGAGGTGAGCAGCGCCTACCACCATCGTGCGCCCGCCACCGGTGAAAGCGGCGTGAGGAGAGCGCGGAAGGGCGGTCCGGCGCTCGACCCGGCGCGCACCCGGGTAGCGTGCCGCTCGTGAACCACCACACGCCGCGTACGGCCCACTCCCAGTGGCCCACGGTCCCGCAACCGCCCACGGCCCACCAGCCACCGCCGGCCCGCCACCAGTCGCCGACGGCCCACCACTCGTCGAACGACGACCGCTCCCCCGAGCAGCTCGTCGTCGCGGGGGTGCTGCGGCGCCACATGGACCCGCACCCTCACCCGGCGCTCGGCCACTCCCCGATCGGCTACGTCGCCGTCGAGCTCTGGACCGAGCTCACCGCACTCGCGATCGCACCGGCCGCCGCCGAGGCCACCGCCACCGCCCTGCTGCGCGCGATCGCCGACCGGGCCGTGGACGCGGCTCTCGCCCCGGGCAACGAGGGCGCCCCGCACGACGACCTGTACGTGGCCGACCCCGCCCACATCGGCCCGCACCGCCGCGCGGTCTGGTTCCAGCGCTCCGGCCGACGCGCCGCCCCGGACACCGGGCACGGGCCCCACGACCCCCGCGCCGGGTGGGGCTCACCCGGTCCGATCACCGCCGCCTTCGCGCCCCACGGACCGTAGGCCCCCGTCCGCTCAGCGATGTCCGCTCGGCGATGTCCGCTCAGCGCTCGACCTGGAGGCTGTGGCACACCCAGCTCAGACGGTCCGGCCCGCCGTACGGCGGCCTGGCGTGGTACGTCCCGTCCGCCACCGACATATTGACGATCAGGTAGGCGTACCACCCGGCCCCGACCCCGTGCAGGTCCGCGTAGACCAGTTCGTCCTCCACGTACCAGTCCACCGAGTGCGCGCCGAGCACCACCCTCAGACCGAAGGTCGCCCCCGGGCCGATCCCGGCACTCGCGCCGTGCCAGTACCGGAAGCCGCCCCGGACGTGGTTGGAGATCTCCAACAGGTCCGGGTTGTCCGGGTGGTACTCGAAGACGTCCACCTCGTTGCCGCCGTCCCGCCAGGTCCAGATGGCCGGCCAGGCGCCCAGCTCGACGGGCAGTGTGACGTCCGCCGTCAGCACGTCCCCGGTGTGCACCTGGAAGCCGTCCGGGCTGCCCTCGGTGGTCAGCAGGTTGCAGCTCCACAGCCCGCCGTTGTGTCGCCTGGTCGCCGCGAACACCCCGTCGGGGCAGTACTGGCGGCTGAGGTAGTCGAGCTTGTGGTCGCTCCGATTGGTCGGCCCCATCCGGGGATAGGCGCTGCTGCGCCCGGCGATCCACTGACTGGTCGAAGTGAAGTCGGCGTCGAACACGACTGCCACGGCCGCCTCCCCGAAGCTCCGGCGTCCCGGCAGTCCGCACCGCCGGGCACACAGGGTGAGTTACCCGATACCCTCCGCAGTATGCGAAGCGGGATCGTTCGGCTCCGGGGACGAACGTACGAGCCCTGCCGAGGACGCGGCCGACCGACGGGCCCCTCAGCCCACCGCCGCTCAGCCCACCGCCGCTCAGCCCACCGCCGCCGTGCCCCCCGCGCCCAGCCGGTCGGTCACCGACACCACCCCGTCCACCGAGCGGCACAGGTTGAGCACGATCGGCACCAGGTGCGACTCGGACACGGTGCCACTGAGCACCACCCGCCCCTGGTTGACCTCCACCCCGATCTCCGCCGGGCTGACCCCGTCGATCCGGCCGAGCACCTCCTCGACGATCTCCCGCCGGATCACCATGTCCTCGCGCAGGAACACCCGCAGCAGGTCGCCGCGGCTGACCATGCCGACGACCCGGCCATCCTCGTCCAGCACCGGCAGCCGCTTCAGGCCGTGCCGGCTCATCGTCCGGGCGGCCGCGACCACGCTGACGTCAGGGGTGGTGCAGACCGGCTGCGCGGTCATCAGATCGGCCGCGGTCACCTCGCCGTCCGGGCCCGCCTGCGCCGACTCGGGCGCGGGCAGCAGGCTGGCCGGGTCCTCCTGCGCGGCCAGGGTGCGCAGGAGGTCGGCCTCCGAAACGACGCCGAGCGGTCGCCCCTCCGGGTCCGCCACGGGCACACCGGTGATGTCGTACTCGCTCAGCAGCGTCACGATCTCCCGGAATCCGGTCTCGGGCGAGACCAGGACCACGGGGCTGGTCATCACGGATTCGACGGTGGCATGCCGCACGCCGGTTCACCTCGTCAACGATGCTGGTCCGACCAGGCGCGGATCGTCCTGACCGGTACCGGCAGCATCCCCCGCCCCGGCACAATTAGCCAGGGGCCAAGGGGCCGAACGGACGGGACCTTGGGCCTCGACCCACGAACACGCTTCCGACAGCCCGACCGAATCGAACCAGGTCGGGTCCGGTCGGACCGAGTCGGGTCCGGTCGCAGCACACCCGCTCAGCCCACGACCGTCGACCGGCGGGACAGCTCCCGCCCGTAGTCCGGCAGTTCGACGCCGCTGACCCGCTTGCCGAGCTCCAGCATCCGGTCCAGCGCCCAGGGCCGGTTCAGCAGCGCGTTGCGGAACCGCAGCCCCGCCGCCGTGCGCGGGGCGAGGAAGGGCCCGGTCCGGTCCCCGCCCTTCTGGCAGCCCCGGGCGTAGCCGCGCAGCAGTTTCTCGTACCGGTCGAAGGCGGCCCGGTGGTCGCCGCGTGCCCGGGCCAGCTCGCCGGCCAGGACGTACGCCGCCACCACCGCCGTCCCGGTGCCCATGCCCCCGATGGTCGCGCCGCAGGCGGCGTCGCCGATCAGGGCGATCCGGCCGGTCGACCAGGCGGGCACGTCGGCTCGGCTGATCGAGTCGAAGTACAGCTCGGGAGCCGTGTCCAGGCTCTCCAGCAGGTACGGGACCCGCCAGCCGAGGCCCGCGAACGCGGCCCGGACCAGCGTCCGCTGCGCCGCCGGGTCGTGGCGGTCGTAGGACAGCTCGGGCGAGGCGAAGAGGCAGAACGCGCCGGCCCGGCTCGGGTCGCGGTGCGCGGCGCCGACGGACATCAGCCGGCCGGGGACGTTCAGGCCCACCCCGCCGACCGGCAGCCCGAGGTCGTTCGGCAGCTGCCAGGTGGCGGCGTAGTAGCCGAGGTGGCGGACGTAGTGCCGCTCGGGGCCGAAGGCGAGCCGGCGGACGGTGGAGTGCAGCCCGTCGGCGCCGATCACCAGGTCGAACTCGCGCGGCGCCCCGTGCCGGAAGGTGACCCGGACCGCGTGCGGGGTCTCCTCCAGCGCGGTGACCGAGTCGCCGAAGACGTACTCGGCGCGGGTGCCGCTGTGCCGGTGGAGCAGTTGGGCCAGCTCACCGCGCGGCACCTCCAGGTCGCCGCCCGCGAATTCGGCGGGCAGGTGCAACAGCCGGCGCCCGTCGGGGCCGACGAAGGTCATCGGGCTGCCGCCGGTGCCGAGCGCGCGCAGTTCCTCCAGGACGCCCATCCGCTCCAGCACCGTCAGGTGGGTGCGGCCGCGGAAGTCGACGTCCTGACCGCCGGCGCGCAGCGCGGGGGCCAGTTCGACGACGGTCACCTCGAAGCCGTACCGGCCCAGCCAGTGGGCCAGCGCGGGACCGGCGATGCTCGCGCCCGAGATGAGGACCTTGGTGCTCATGGAAACCACTCCGTCCGGAGGTCAAGAAACTGTGTCTGGCGGACACTGTTCGTTGCTGTGTACGGTAGACACAGTTGAACCGACAGGGCAAGCCCCCAGGCAGGAGCCCGGTTCGGAGCACGGACAGCCGCCGGGACGCCCCGGACGGAACCTCAGAACGGGACCTCAAAGCGGGATCTCAGGACGGGAGCGAACGATGGCCGAGGCGGCGAACAACGCGGTACGGCTGCTCTGGGGACCGCCGGCCAGGCCGACCCGGGGGCCGAAACCGGCCCTCAGCCTGGAGCGGATCGCCGCGGCGGGGGTCGAGGTCGCGGACACGGAGGGACTGGGCGCGGTCTCCATGCAGAAGGTGGCCGGGCTGCTCGACTTCACCAAGATGTCGCTCTACCGCTACGTCCCGGGCAAGGCCGAACTCATCGCCCTGATGGTCGAATCGGCCGTCGGCCGGCCGCCGACGGCGCCGGAGGTCACCAGTTGGCGGGACCAACTCACCGCCTGGGCCCACCACATGGCCGACTCCTTCACCCGGCACCCCTGGCTGCTGGACGCCACGGTCGGCCCTCGGGCGCTCGGTCCGCGGGAACTCGCCTGGCTGGAACGGGTGGTGGCGGCACTCGACGGCCACGGGCTGACCGGCCCCGAGCGGATGGACGCCGCCGTCCTGCTCGCCGGACACGTACGCGGGATCGCCGCCCAGTCCCGGTCCAATGGCGGCCCGGCCGGCAATCCCGAGGCCGAACTCCTCGCCGCCCTCGGCACCGTGGTCCAGGAACACGCCGACCGCTTCCCCGCCGTCGCCGCCGCCATGGCCGATCCGGCGGGCCGTGACCAGGCGCTGGAATTCGGCCTGGAGCGCATCCTGGACGGCCTGGCCGCCCTGATCGAACGCCGCACGAACGTCGGCTGACCCGCCGGCCGACCCGCCGGGTCGACCCCAGCTCAACCGACCCCAGCTCGACCGAGCCCGCGTAACCAGGTCGGCACGGCCGCGGGCGCCCCGCAGCGTCCCCGTCCACAGTCCCCGCCCACACCGGGAAAACCGCTCGAAGCCCCGCCCGCCCACTCGCTACCATCGCGCCCCATGGCGATGTTCGCGCACCTGACCTCCGCGGCCAACGCGCCGCGCATCCGCCGTGCCGGAATCCGCGCCGACAGCTGGGGCCAGGGCGGGGCGCGCGGGGTCTACTGCTTCCCCGTGCTGCCCTCGTACACGCTGACCCACCAATGGCTGCGCGAGCTGGCCCGGTTCGGCCCCAAGGGCGCCCTGGTCGCGGTGCACATCCGGCTGGACGACGAGCAGGAGGTCTTGGCCGGGCACTTCGGCGACCGGGCCCGGGGGGCCCAACGGCCGGTCCGGGCGGCCGAGGCGGTCCGGCGGATCGGGGCCCTGGCCGACCCCCGCGGGTGGGAGGTGTTCCTGCCGCGCGCGGTGGGCGCCCGCGAGGTGCACCGGATCCGCGCCGTGCCGCAGGTCACCGGCTGGCGGTACGTTCCGGGCGCCCATGGCACCCGGCCCTGCACCTGCGCCGGCTGCCGGATCGCCGGCGAGTACGGCAGCCGCCGGCTGCGCGAGCGCCACCCGCACCCGTTGGACGGCCCGCCGCCGCCCACCCGGGTGCTGCTCGCCCGGATCGCGGCGGCCGGCGACCCGGGCGATCCGGCCGAGCTGCGGGCCGCGTTGCACTGGTTCGGACTGCGCCGCCGCGGCCCGGTGGACCGACTCGCCCGCCTGGCCGCCCACCCGGATCCGGAGGTGCGGGCGGACCTGGTCTGGGCGGTGCGCGGCTGGTCCACCCCGGGCGTCGCCGAGTTGCTGGACGGCCTGGCGGACGACCCGCACCGGGACGTCCGGGAGGTCGTCGCGATGGCCAGGGAGGACTGAGGGCCGGGCTGCGGAGCGCGCCCGGACGCCGCTGACCTGCGGAATCGCCCGTCGGCGTGCTCGTTCGGCCGATCCGGGTGATCATGGGACGAACCGCGTCTTCGGCGATTGGGCGCACCGGGCCGTCGGCCCGGATGCTGCCCGGAAGGTGGACCGCGATGTTCCAGCTCCTGTGGATTCTGCTCATCGGCTTCGTGCTCGGCGTGATCGCCAAACTGATCCTGCGCGGACCACAGTCGATCCCCTGGTGGCTGACCATGCTGCTCGGCGCCGCCGGGGCCTGGCTCGGCAACGCCGTCTCCGGCTGGATCGGCGTCCGGCACACCTCGGGCATCGACTGGATCCGCCACATCCTGCAACTCGCCTTCGCGGTCGCCCTGATCGCCTTCGTCGCGCCCGCGTGGAGCAGATCCCACCCGAACCGCTGACCAGCCGTGTGGCGGCCCCACCCAGCCGGGCCGCGGCCCGACGACGGCACGGACCGGCACTCAGCCCAGCCCGCGCGCACGGACCGGCCGCCCCGGCCCGCCCGCACGGACCAGCCCTCGTCGGGCCCGCCGGCGCGAACCGGCCCGCCACTCAGCCCACGTGCACGGCCGGCCGCCGTGACCGGTCCGGCTCGGCCTCCCGCAGCACCTCGCGGGTGACGGGCGCGATCTCGCCCTGCCCGAACAGGAAGAACCGCAGGAACTGGGCGAAGGGGTTGCCCTCGGTCCACTCGAAGTAGATGTGCGGCTGCTGCCCGGTGAGGTCGCGCACCTGGAGCAGCAGGGCGGCCAGCGCGTTGGGCACGCTGGAGCTCTGGAGCGCCAGCACCCGGTAGCGGTCGTGCAACACCTCGCCGCGCACGGTCAGTTCGGCCTCGAAGTCGGACGGGTCGAGCACGGTGACCTCGACGAAGACCAGGTCGTCCTCGGCCGGGATGTCGTTGTCCCGCCGGATCTGGTGGATCTTGTCGCGGTACTCGGCGAGGTCCCTGCTGTTGGGCTCGTTGGCGATCAGCCGCAGCGGCCGGTGCGTGTAGTCCCGGACGAACCGCGCCGCGACCTCGTCCAGCGCCACGTCGGTGACGCGCAGTTCGAAGGCGCGCTTGAGCCGGGAGAGGAAGGAGACCAGCATGATGCCGCCGATGAAGCAGGCGCCGATCTTGACGCCGTCCGGCCGCTCCGCGACGTTCACCACCGTGGTGTAGAGGAACACCGCGGAGATCGCCGCGAAGCCGATCCACCAGTGGTGCTGCCCGGCCCGGTGCGCGGCGATGGTGACGGCGATGGCGGCGGAGCTGATCAGCACCAGCACGCCGGTCGCGTAGGCGCCGCCCTGGGCGTCCACGTTGGCGTCGAAGATCCAGGTGACCAGGAAGGCGATCAGGGTGAGCACGATGACCGTCGGCCGCACCGCCCGGGCCCAGTGCGGGGCCATGCCGTAGCGGGGCAGGTAGCGCGGCATCAGGTTGAGCAGCCCGGCCATCGCGGAGGCCCCGGCGAACCAGAGGATGGCGATCGTGGACAGGTCGTAGACGCTGCCGAAGGTGCTGCCCAGGTACTGGTGGGCGAGGTAGGCGAGCGCCCGGCCGTTGGCCTGGCCGCCCGTCTTGAACTGGTCCGCCGGGATGAGCAGCGTGGTGATGAAGCTGGTGGTGATCAGGAACACGCTCATGATCACGGCGGCGGTGGTCAGCAGCTTGCGGGCGCCGCGGATGCGGCCGGTGGGCTTCTCCTCGGTGTCGTCCGGGTCTCCCTCGATGTGCGGCATCACGGCGACGCCGGTCTCGAATCCGGACAGGCCGAGAGCCAGTTTCGGGAAGACGATCAGCGCGACGCCGATCATCGCGGGCACGTTGCCGTGCTCCGCGGTCAGCGCGGCGGTCCAGTCGTGGAACACGTGCGGGGCCTTGAGCACGTGCCACAGCCCGTTGGCCACCACCACCACGTTCAGCGAGAGGTACAGCGCGACCAGCACCACGGCCAGGCCGATCGCCTCGCTGAAGCCCTTGAGGAAGACGGCGCCGAGCAACGCGATCATGATCATGGTCAGGGTGATCTGCCGGCCGGCCAGCGCCGCGTGCACGTGCGGGTTCTCCACCAGGTGGGCGCTGGCGTCGGCGGCCGACAGCGTGATGGTGATCATGAAGTCGGTGGCCGCGAAGCCCAGCAGGGTCAGGACGAAGAGCTTGCCCTTCCAGAACGACAGCAGCCGCTCCAGCATCGCGATCGATCCCTGGCCGTGCGGGCTCTCCTGGGCGACCCTGCGGTAGACGGGCAGCGCGCCGAGCAGGGTGACGACCACCAGCACGATGGTCGCCAGCGGCGAGACCAGGCCGGCCGCGAGCGCGGCGATGCCGGGCTGGTAGCCGAGCGTGGAGAAGTAGTCCAGGCCCGTCAGGCACATCACCCGCCACCAGCGCTGGCCCTTCTCGGCCGGCGCCTCGGCGTGCGGGCCGGGGTGCTGCTTGGCCATGTCCGACAGGCCTTCCAGCAGCCAGGCCCGGAACCGCTCGCGCCGGGAGGGGGACGCCGCCCCCGGTCCGGCCGACCCCGACGAAACCACGTGCACCCCTGTCCACGACTGTCCACGAC